>CACKXV010000011.1 GCA_902604225.1 uncultured Pelagibacteraceae bacterium
TACATATTGGAATTACATAAAATACACTCTATTTGCTGTCTCTTTAATAGAATATGTATATTTGGTAACGAATTATATGGTTCATTACGCATAATTTTATGGTATAAAAAATAATTAATTTTTTTTCAATTTTTAATCCATATGTTTTTAAAAAAACTAAATCAAATTGCCTCTAATCAAAGTGGGGTAAGGGCAAATGTGATGTATGGAAATATATTAGATCAAGAACGTTACATTAAATCATTATCTTATGTCAAAAATAAAGATGTATTAGATTGTGCATGTGGTATTGGCTGGGGATCTTACCTAATTGCAAACGTAGGTGCAAATCATGTAACTTCAGTTGATTTGTCAGAAGAGGCAATTTCAGCAGCAAAGAACTATTTTAATCATCCTATGAGAAGAAAACCGATCTAAATATTAAAAATTTTATTTTTAAAAAAATTGATCTTAGAAATTATCATCAAACTAAGAAATATTTTGAAACCATTAATCCAAACTTAATACTTCATTTTGCAGACTCAAAAAATAGGACAGCAAATCTTAAAAATAATTGGAAAAAATATAAAATTACTGATGATAATAATATTGCGATTGCAGATAACTTAATCAAAATTTGTAGTAAATTAAATGATCTTGAAAAATTTATTCATATTGGGTCATGTGATGAGTATGGAGATTCTAAAAAGATATTTCGAGAAAGTTCTCTTGAAAAACCTATAAAATATTATGGCAAATATAAGCTTAAAATTACACAAAAATTTCTTAATGCATTTGAGAAATCTAAATTTCCTGTTGTAATAGTTAGACCTTCTGTATTATACGGAAAAGGACAGGGCAATGAAATGTTTATACCCTCATTAATTGAGTCATTGAAGAACAATAAAACTTTTTACATGTCATCAGGTGAGCAATATAGAGATTTTTTATATATTGACGATTTTATAGATGGTCTAATTAAACTCATGACAAATAAAAACAAAAAAATTTTGGGAAAAAAATTTAATTTTTCATATGGTAAGTCCTATAAGATAAAAAAAATTGTTGCAATTGCTTTGAAAATGATACCAGTAGATAAGGAAATTATAAAATTTAATTCTAAAAAAATTACTGAAGAATTAGTAATTAACTATTTCATTGATAACAATAAAGCAAAAAAATATTTTAATTGGAAACCCAAAGTAGATATTAATAGTGGTATTAGAAAATTTAAGTAAAATGAAAAAAATACTCTTTTATTCTGATTGTAGATTTTTTGCAGGATGTGAAAATATGATTGCAAATCTCTTAAATTCGAGAGATTTAAATGAAAACTACGAAGTGAAATTTGGTTATAGATGGTCTAAAGAATATGAAGAGGGGTTAAATAAAAGACTAAACTCGGAAATCAATAGTATAAAATTTTATTTTCCTGATCTATCAAATCCAGAGTTTTTAAATGAAAGAATACCATATTCTATAAGAAGAGTTTGTATGATCTTTATAAGGATATTTTTTAATCCTTTACTTTTTCTTTATGAAATTTATAAATTTCAAATTGTTATAAGAGATTTCAATCCAAATATTATTCATATTAATAGCGGCGGCTTCCCCCCCTCATTATCAACAAAGGCTATTATAATTGCATCAAAAGTTCTAAAAGTAAAAAAAAAGATATTAATTGTTAACAACTCGCCTTTGTCATATTTTAGTTTAAAGGGATTATATAATTTACCAATAGATTTTCTTCTTAATGCTTGTACAGATTTTTTTATTTCTGGTTCAAATGTAACAAAAATACAATTACAAAAATTACTTACTATTAATAATGAAAAAGTAATTTCTATTCCTAACGGTATTGAAAAAAGAAATTTTCAAAAAAAAGATAAAGATATATTAGAAGAACTGAATCTGACAAATTTTAATGGTAAAATATTTTCAGTAGTTGCTCTTCTTATACCAAGAAAGGGACACAAAGTATTAATTGATGCTATCATACATCTTTTCAAAAGATATCCCGAGTTAAAAAAAAATAAATTAAAGATAATAATTGAAGGAAAAGGTGAGCTAGAAAAATATCTTATACAATACGTTAAAATAAATAATCTTGATGATATTTTTGTATTTATTAAAGATTATAAAAATGTATTTGAACTAATTAGTATTTCTGACTGTGTAATATTGCCTTCAATTAGTAATGAGGACTTTCCAAATATCGTTTTAGAGGCAATGTCATTAGGAAAAACTGTTATTGCAAGTAATTTAGCCGGTATTCCAGAACAAATTGATAATAAAAAAAGTGGTTTTTTGTTCGATCCAGGTAATTTTGAACAATTATCTAAAATTATCTATTTAATTATAGAAAATAAAATAAATTTAGATTTAATCGGAATAAATGCTTTAAATCGATATAATAATAACTTTACCGCTAAAACTGCTGTTTCTAATTATATAAAATTTTATGAAAACTAAAAATAATGTTAGATTTTTTTAAAGGTAAAAACATCTTTATAACAGGTAATACTGGATTTAAAGGTTCTTGGTTAAGTCACATACTTAAAGCTCACGGAGCAAATGTTTATGGATATGCACTTAAGCCATCAATTGAATCAAATTATAATATTTTAGACGTTGGTAATGGTATTCATCAGACAATTGATGACATTAGAAATATTGACTCCTTATCCACTGCTATTGAAAAAGCTGAACCTGAGATAGTGTTTCATTTAGCAGCTCAAGCCATAGTTAAAGATTCTTACGATGATCCCCACAAAACTTTTGAGACGAATGTTATGGGATCAGTCAATATTCTTCAATCAATAAGAAGTTCAAAAACAATTAGATCACTTGTGTTCATTACTTCTGATAAATGTTATGAAAATAAAGAATGGGTATGGGGATATAGAGAAAATGATCAGTTAGGCGGAAAAGATCCATATAGCGCATCAAAAGCAGCTGCTGAACTTATTTTTTCTTCTTATTTAAAGTCATTCTATGAGAAGAAAACCGATCTAAATATAGCATCTACTAGAGCAGGTAACGTCATAGGGGGTGGAGATTTTGCTCCAGATAGACTTGTGCCAGATTGCATTAGATCAATTAAGAACAAAACAAATGTAATTTTAAGAAATCCATATTCGACAAGACCTTGGCAGCACGTTTTAGAGCCACTTTCAGGTTATCTATTATTATCAAAAAAACTTTATGAAAATGAAATTTCTTATGAAGGATCGTGGAATTTTGGACCAAATTCTAGCGAGATAGGATCAGTTGATACAGTAGCAAAGTCTATATTGTCAAATTTTCAAGACACATATGTTAAGCATGAAATTGTTGAAAACGCTGTATACGAAGCTGGCTTATTACAGTTAAACTGTGATAAAGCACATTCACTTCTTGGGTGGCGACCAAAATGGGGCCTTGAGCAAACTATTAAAGAAACAGCTTTATGGTATAAGACATATCTGGAAGATAAAGATATAAATAAATTTACCATGGATCAAATAAACAGGTATTTTGAGAGCTAAATATGATTGATGGAATTAAAGTATATCCCTTAAAACAAATTCATGATGAGCGTGGAAAAGTAATGCATATGATGAGAAATGATTCACCAATGTTTGAAAAATTTGGTGAAATTTATTTTTCCATAACTTACCCTGACGTTGTCAAAGCATGGCACCTTCATACAAAGATGACATTAAACTATGCCGTAATATCAGGTGCGCTTAAATTTGTTTTTTACGATGATAGAAAATCAAGCCCAACTTTTGGTGAAATAGACGAAATTTTTATCTCTCCAGACAACTATAGCTTGATTACAGTCCCGCCAAATATATGGAATGGATTCAAAGCAGTTGGACCAGAAATTTCAGTTTTAGCGAACTGCTCAACAATTCCACATGATCCAGAAGAAATAATAAGAAAACCATATAACGATAATAATATTCCTTATAACTGGGATATCGTTTATAAATAATCTATGAAAACAATTATACTAGCTGGAGGTTTTGGTACGAGGATTTCAGAACAAAATCCCCTTTTACCTAAACCAATGATAAGAATAAATGGTAGGCCAATTTTATGGCATGTAATGAAAATTTATTCTCAGCAAAACTTTAATGATTTTCATATTGCCCTTGGTTTTAAGGCAGATGTTATAAAAGAATATTTTTTAAATTATAGAACTCTGAATTCTGATTTTGAAATAAATCTTAAGTCTGGAGATACTGAAATAATTAAGCCAGATGTATTAGACTGGAAAGTCACACTCATAGATACTGGTTTAAATACAATGACAGGTGGAAGACTAAAAAGATTTAAGAGTTTAATTAAGGAGGACAAGTTTTTTCTTACCTATGGTGATGGCGTGTCTGATATTAATGTAAAAAAGCTTTTAGAATTTCATAATTCTCATAAAAAGATGATTACCCTTACAGCAGTAAGACCATCAGCTAGGTTTGGAGAGCTAAAGCTCGATGGCGATGAAGTAATTGAATTCGAGGAAAAACCTCAATTGAATGATGGATGGATAAATGGCGGTTTCTTTGTCGTTAATAGAGAGTTTTTTGAATTAATCGATAATGATGAAACTCTTTTAGAGAGAGAGCCCTTAGAAAAAGCTGCTAAATTAAATGAACTTATGGCATTCAGACATGAGGGTTTTTGGCAATGTATGGACACAAAAAGAGATCACGAGCTTCTTGAAAAAATATCAGTAAATGGTAAGGCTCCATGGTTAACTATTAAATAAAACTCAAAGTGAATATTGTTATTACAGGTGGCTCAGGATACTTGGCTTTAAGAGCAGCTGATTACCTTATTAATAAATCATTGAAAGTAAGACTTTTAGTCTCAAAAAAAAGTAATTTTCAAACTAATAACAAACTTGAACATGAAAATCTCACTATAAAAACAATAGATTGGGAGTCAAAAGAAAATATCCAGGAAACAATTGATGGAGGCGATGTAATATTACACTTTGCTGGAATGAATGCTAATGACTGTTTTAATAATCCTATGAAAGCATACAGCTTTAATGCTTTAAAAACAAATGATCTACTCGATTGTGTTGTAAGAACTTCCATAAAAAAATTTATTTTTTTTTCAACTGTTCATGTCTATAAAAAGAATTTGATAGGACTCATAAATGAAAATACTCCAGCTTCAAATGATCATCCATATGGAACAAGCAATAAAGCTGGTGAAGATTTTGTCATAAATTACCAAGCTAAAAATGAATTAGACTGTTTTATTTTACGACTATCAAATGCTTTTGGTGCTCCACTGAACATAAATCAGAATTGCTGGTCGTTATTAATAAATAATATTTGTCGTCAGATCTTCGAGGATGGAAAAATTGTTATTCACTCAGATCCTAATCAATTTAGAAATTTTGTCTCAATCGAAAGTATTAATAATGTAATTTATAATTTCATAACTATGGATAATACTAAAAGTGATATTGTATATAATGTAGGATCTGATAATACCTTGACGATAAGACAAATAGCTGAATATATAAAGAATAAATACCATTCCACATATGGAAAGAAAATAAATATCGATTACAACTTTAAATACAAAAATAGATTTAAAAAAAATGATATTAAATTTGAATACTCAATTGATAAGATAAAAAAAACTGGTTTTTATAAAGATTATTTTGATAAAGAGGTCATACATCTTCTTAAATTTTGCAAAGATAATTTTTAATTAATTATACTCCCATGATAAAAAAAATTCCTTGGTGGCTTAAAATTATTATAAAAATAATATTTTCACGTTTACCTATGAAATATTCATTTTGGCAATCTATAGGACTATTTCGTCATGGAAAAATGGATAATACAGATTATTCTATTAGAGTTTTCAAAGAACACCTTTATAAATCTAACATCAAGTCCATAAAAAATAAAGTTATCCTCGAGATTGGCCCTGGAGATAGTATTGCTACGGCTATTATATCATATGCATACGGTGCCAGTTCTTTTTTAATTGATAGTGGGTATTTTGCAAAAGCAAATATAATTGATTACATACGGTTAAAGAACGCATTGATTTCAGAAGAATTAAATCCACCAAACATATCTAATAAAGATGATATTGACCTAATTCTAAAAAAATCAAATTCTGAATATTTAACTGAGGGATTGTCTAGTATTAAAAAAATTCCATCAAACAGTGTTGATCTAATATTCTCACAAGCAGTCATGGAACATATAAGAAAAAAAAACTTTGAAGCTATGAACTCTGAGCTCTATAGAGTTCTCAAAAAAGATGGAGTGATATCACACCAAATTGACTTAAGAGATCATTTAGGTGGTGGACTTAATAATTTAAGATTTAGTGACAATTTATGGGAATCAAAGTTTTTTGTAAAATCTGGTTTTTATACTAACAGAATAGGTTTTGATAAAATGATTTCAATATTTGAAAACTTAAGTTTTAAATATGAAATTATAAATGTTCAAAAATGGAAATTGCTACCGATTAAAAAATATAAGATTAATAAAAAATATAGAGCTCAAGATGAAGAAAACCTCAAAGTGAAGGTTTTTGACATACTATTGAGGAAGTAAATGATTGAATATTTATGAATAAAAAAAGAACTAAGTTAAGTATTATTATGAGTGTGTATAATGGGGAGAAATTTATAAGAGAAACTATTAATAGTATTATTTCTCAGTCATTTAAAGAATGGGAATTAGTTATTTTAGATAATTGTTCCAATGATCAAACTACAGACATACTAAAAAATTATAAGAATATAAAAAATATAAAGGTTTGTAGAGAAGAAAAGAAGTTGCCACGAACCATGGCCCTAAATGCCGTTTACCGAAACATAAGCAATGAAACGTTATTTGTTATGAATATGGATTCTGATGATAAACTAGAAAAAAATTGGTCTAGAAATGCTATAACGTGTCTTGAGTCAAATTTAAACATTGATTGTATCGCCGGCAGCGCAAAAATCATAAATGAGGAGGGTAAAGTGGGAGAAATTTTCAAGGCTATGAAGAGTTCAGGAGAAATAAATCATTTATTTTCATACACTTTTCCTATTGTTCATTCGTCGACAATATTTAGAAGATCATGTTTAAATGAGCACAGCCCATACAATGAAAGGATTGTAATTGGCCAAGATTGGGATTTATGCATAAGACTTATGGCTAAATACAAGTTATATTATCTTAATCACCCAGCCGTTTATTGGAGAAGATATTCATCAAGCATTACAGGAAAAATAGAAAACCAATTACAAGGCAGGTTAGATAAAATTTACAATATCAAGCAAGGCTACAGATTTGCTAATAACTTTACGCTGTTAGTAAAAAATAGATCGAGAATGGGCATAGAAAACTTAGCGCTATCTATGTTATATTTTAAAAAAAGAGACTATAAAAAATTTTTTATTAGATTCTTACTGTCCTTATCACAAAATCCATTAGCCTTATTTTTTAATAATCGAATATTAAAAATATTTGGTATAAAAAAAGAATTTTATTTTTAAAATGAAAAAGAAAAAAATCTTTGTTCTCATAACTCATAGCTTAGGAGAGTTAGATGTAATTTTTCCAATATTTTCAAGATTGTACAAAAAATCTCATATCGAAGTAGAAATAGTTTTTACGGTTAAAAATATTTACAAAAAATTTATGGATAATGATTTTTATCAGTATTTTACCAAAAAATATGGAATTAGATCATCTCTCCGTAATGTTTATAAATATAAAAAATTATCAGAATTATCTGTATTAAATAAAATTATTGCTTCAATCAAAAATATTGCTGCATTTGCTATAAGTTTTTTTAGAGGAATTTTATTGATAAAAAAATTTTTTACTTATAATTATTTTATGCACGAGTACACTAATCAATTGACATCGACATGGATTTTATATTTACTTTTAAATTTTTTTAATAAAAGCAAAGAGATTTTTGTATATATTCATGGTCACGCAATTCAGTATGATACCCCTCCTCCAGATAATATAAAGACTAGATATGCAGATAAAGTGAAAGCATTAGTTTTTCATAAGCATGCTGAAGTATACTGGAATAAAAGAGGTTTTATAAATCAACATATTATTGGATACCCAAAATTTTATCCAGAATGGATTGAGTTAGTTAAAAACTACTCAAGTAAAAAGGTAATAAAAAAGAAATTTGTAGTTATATACACAAGAGATATTCACCCAATTTATATGGACAAAGACAAATATATAGAGTTGTTGATTACAGCTTGTAAACTTATAAATTCAAAATTTAAAAATCTGAATATTGTAATTAAGCCGCATCCTAGAGAAGATAACTATTTTATAAATAAAACATTACAAAGTGAGAATATTAACAACTTCATCATAAGCAATGATTATAGTCTGGTCTTTTCAAGTTCATGTATATTGGCAATTTCATTATGGACATCAGCAATTTTAGACGCTATGTGCAGTAAAACTCCTGCGATTGAGTATTACATTGAGGCAGAAAAATTCAGAGAGGCCGAGCCTAGAGGTTCTCTTTATAAGAATATAGGAATTATTTCAGTAAATAATAAGAATGATTTAGATTATTATATTTCAAATCTTGATGAAGTATTAAAAAATAATAATTTTGTATTGGAAAAAATTGGAAAATCGGGAGATGTTAATTTTTTATAAGTTGTTTTATGAAAAATAAATAGGTTTCTTTTGAAAGACTTAACAATACTAACTTTATAAAAGGTAAAAAAGAAAAAGTATTTATTCACAAAAATTTAATTTCTTGAAACAATTCTGAATAATTATTATAAATTAAATTATAAATTAATAATCTTTAAAATTAGTATTAATGCAAGTTACAGTAACATCGCCGAGTTTTTCTAAAAATAAAATATTACAAGATAAGATTTATAAATTATTCCCTAAAGCAAAATTAAATCTAGAGGGAAAAATATTCAATCAGGCTGATTTTATAGAATATATTAAAGACTCAGAAGCTATCATTGTAGGCCTTGATGAAATTAATTCAGATGTTTTAGATGAATGTAAAAACCTAAGATTGATTTCAAAATACGGTGTTGGTTTAAATAATATCGATGTCGAAGCTTGCAAAATTAGAAATATAACAATTGCTTGGACGGGTGGTGTAAATAAGTTATCTGTTGCTGAGATGGCATTAGGTTTTATGTTAATGTTTGCAAGAAATTTATATATTTCATCAAATGAACTGAAAAACGGTTTATGGAATAAATCAGCTGGGTTTCAATTGAGTGGAAAAACAATAGGCATAATAGGACTTGGGCATGTAGGAAAAGAATTAGTTAGACTAATTAAACCTTTTGGATGTAAGGTATTTGCAAACGATGTAATTGCTCAGGAAGAATATTGTAATTTAAATAATATTAATACAGCGACTAAAGATGAGATATTTAAAAATTCAGATTTTGTAACGATAAATACTCCCTATAATGAAAATACAAAGAATATGGTTGATCTTGAGATTTTACAAAGTATGAAAAAAAGTGCTTACATTATAAATATTGCCCGCGGTGGAATTATAAATGAGGCGGACCTTAAGTATGCTTTAAATAATGACATCATTGCTGGCGCGGCAATTGATGCATACGTTGAAGAACCTCCGACTGATCGCGAGTTTTTGAAGATACCAAATTTGATATGTACTCCTCATATCGGAGGAAACGCCAAAGAAGCAGTTGAAGCGATGGGCATTTCTTCCATTAATCATCTAAAGGAATTCTATAATTTATGAAAGTTAAATAATCTATATAAGTTTTTTGAAATTGATCAATGCTTTGTATCAATTGATGTCAGTCGAAAAAAAAAGATATACTAGTTAGAAACAGCATCAAAAACTATAATTTAAAAAAAATGAAGTTATATTTATTGGTGACGCGATGATTGATTGTATTTCTGCAAAGAATAATAAAATAGACTTCTATGGATATAATAACAATGAGCTACAGAACAAAAGTAAGCAATATATCACCGCTTTTAAAAATATTAACTTCAATGGTATTTGATTTAATTTAAATGCTATATTAATTGAGATGATCATATCAACAGCGCGATTAAAAATAATTTTAGCACTAATAATTGTGCTTGCTGCAATATCAGCACATAATTTTTCGATAGAGACTATTGGAAGACCAAAATTTATTCTTGAATTTACATTATTATTTATTGGCGCTTTATCATTATTCTTAATAATACAGAATAGAGAAGTTCCTAAGATTCCCATCTACATAATAACACTTGTGACTATTAGTACCTTTTCTTCGGCTTACAACTCAATTATAATTAACGATATTACGCCTTTCAGGACTTTTTTAGTAACCAATATATCAATTGTATCTATCTATTTATTTTTCTTTGATGTCAAAATTAAAACATATGTTGATACATTAACAAAAGTTTTAGTAATCCTAAGTCTAATCATTATTATCGCATGTTTAATTTTTGAACCTATTACACTTTATCGTTATAGAGGTATTTTTGATCATTCAAACTCAATGGGTAGAGTGTCAGGTTATATATTTCTAATTATTTTTTCCTATACTGTTTTCTTCAAGAAGTCACTAAGTGTAAATATATTAATGATGGTGTTTTTACTTATTACATTCTATATTTTGTTGGCAACTAATAATAGAACACCTTTATTTATTGCTATGTTTTTTGTTTTCTTAGCAATATTTATTTTTAATAGTCGTGGATTAATAAATATATTTAGATACACCAGGTTTAAAATACATTATTACTTTTTTATAATTCTTCTTCTAATAAGTTCATTATTTTTAGTAAATCGATATGTCGATTCAGGTACAGAAATTCATTCATCATTATATGAAAACTTTGCGTATCAATTTGTGCGCTACCCGGGGTCCTATGGCACAAGTGACAGATTAATTAGGTGGTCAAATGCAATTGATAATTATTATAGTTTCAATGGCTCAACAGAATATGCTGAAAAAGCATTTTCAAAAATAGAAGTTCATAACAACTATATCAGCCAAACTCTTAAATACGGTTTAATACCATCTATTTGTTTTCATTTACTACCATTAATTATTTTTTTTAAATCTTTTTTCCAAATTGTAAAAACTAATTCTAGGTATTCAATTATCCCATTATGCTTATCGTTTTTCTTATTGTTATATTATATTTTTGAAACGGGTGCGGTACTTGCACCATTTTGGATAATGATAATTTATGATGCGATTTTAAGCTCCAGGAAAAAAATAAAATGAACAAAAAAATTGCAATTGTAGTTCATAAAGGCAATGTTTTTTTATCACATAGAGTCAATATTGCCGAAAAAGCAATAAAAGAAGGGTACGAAGTACATGTTTTAACTGATGCATCTGAAGCGGTCGCTAAAGAAATAAAAAGAAAAGGCATACACTTTCATCAAGTACCATTTTCTAGGACTTTTAGAAATATTTTTTTTGAATTAAAAACTTTAATATATCTTTTTAATATTATAAGAAAGTTGAAACCTAATTTAGTTCACAATGTAACAATCAAACCTATCATTTATGTTAATTTAATTTGTAAAATTCTAAGGCACAAAAAAATTATTAATTCCATTTCAGGACTCGGATATATATTTGTTAATAAAAATTTAAAAAATACTATTTTAAAATTTTTTGTTTTACAGCTTTATAAATTTTTTTTCAAATCAGAAAATGTGCGTATAATTCTTCAAAATATTGAAGAAAAAAAATATCTTGAAAAGCATAATATTGATTATAAAGGTAATTTAAGATTAGTTCCTGGAGCAGGTGTAAATATGTCAAAATATATTCCATCAAAAAGCTTTGAGAATAAAAATATAGTTGTTTTTGCTGCTCGAATGATTAGGGAAAAGGGAGTTGAAGAAGTTGTTAACGCCTCTGAAAAGCTTTTTAAAATGAATTATAATATAAAATTAATACTTCTAGGTGAAGTAGATGAAGAATACCCTACTCATATAAAGAAAAATTTATTAAAAAGCTGGAGTAAAAAAAATTTCATTGAATGGTATGGACATGTAGATAACATCATCCCCTTTTACCAAATGGCAACTCTTGTATGCATGCCCTCTTATTACTCAGAGGGTGTTCCAAAGTCTCTAATTGAGGCGGCAGCAATTGCTAAGCCGATTATTACCACGGATATGCCTGGATGTAGATCAATCGTAAAACATAATTATAATGGACTGCTTGTGGAACCAAAAAATATAGCGTCACTTGTTAAAAGTATTAAATACTTATTAGATAATCCTGATATTTGTAGAACATTTGGTCTAAATGGAAGAAATTATGCAAAGGAAATGTTTGATGAAACAAAAATTGTGAAGTTAACCTTAGATATTTACAATGAAATTATATAATTTGAAAAGATGAAAGTTCTTGGTTTATGTACCATGGGAAACAGTGCAGCTTGTATTGTAATTGATGGTTTTGTTATTTCAGCAATTGAAGAAGAAAGATTATCGCGTATAAAAAATGACGGCGGCTTTCCATTAAAAGCAATAAAAAGATGTATGTCTGACAAAAAAATATCTTTCAAAGAAATTGATGCAATTGCTGTATATTGGCAACCTTGGAGAATATTCACAAGAGTATTGGGAGTACTAAAACTTTTTTTAGAAAATCCATTTTACATTAAATATTTCTTTAGTAGTATTTTGCAGTCATTTTTTGGCTATAAAAAGAACAATAATTATCCTGAACTTTCAGGCTCTTGGTTAGAGCTTTTTTTCATTAGATCAAAATTGCAATCAAATTTTGAAAATTTTGATGAATTTAAAGGAAAAATTTATTTCTTAGATCATCATGAGTGTCATGCAGCAAGCTCAGCTTTTATTTCGGGATTTAGTGAAAAAATTTGTTTAACTTTCGATGGTGGAGGTGAGTCAATTTCAACTGCAATTTTTTTATGTGATAAAAATCAAAATTTAAAAAAAATTAAATCATTAAATTGGCCAAATTCACTTGGCCATTTTTACTCGGCTTTTACCGGTTA
Organism: uncultured Pelagibacteraceae bacterium; assembly: GCA_902604225.1. GTDB lineage: Bacteria > Pseudomonadota > Alphaproteobacteria > Pelagibacterales > AG-422-B15 > CACNXQ01. The sequence goes on from CACKXV010000011.1 coordinate 12,984, forward strand.
TTTGGGATTTAGAATGCTTGAAGGTGAATATAAGATGATGGGTTTAGCTCCATACGGAAATCCTAAATATAAAGATATAATATTAGATAATATACTTTTGAAGAAAAATGGTGGTAATTATTATTTAAATACAAAAATCTTGAATTATCACATGGCGCTGAACGGAAAATTTTCAAGTGAACTTGTAAGGCTTTTTGGTCCTCCAAGAAAAAAAAGTGATGTTTTTTCACAAAAGCATAAAGATATTGCGTCAAGTGTTCAAAGCGCATTTGAGGAAATATTATTGCACATGTTAAAATGGGTTAAGTCTGAATATAGTGACTATAATAATCTTTGTATTGCTGGAGGATGTGCTTTAAATGTAACTGCTAATGGAAAGGTGACTTCAAGGGGTTTATTTGATCAAATATTTATTCCACCTGGTCCACATGATGCTGGAAGTGCAATTGGAGCAGCTTTTCTAGTTGAAAGAAATAATTCAAATAAAACTGAATTTACAATGAAAGATGCTTATACTGGCCCATCTTATGATGACAGTTTCATAATAAATACTTTTAAGAAACTTAATCTTAGCATTCCTACAAAAATGAATGAGATGAATTTATTAAACTTCACATCCAAAAAACTAGCTGAAGGACAAGTCATTGCTTGGTTTCAAAGTTCTTCAGAGTTTGGGCCGAGAGCACTTGGAAATAGGTCATTCTTAGCTGATCCAAGATATGACAACATTAGAGAGACAATTAACCAGAAAATTAAAAAGAGAGAATTATTTAGGCCATTTGCACCTTCTTGCAAATTAGAGGTAAAAAATACGTTTTTTGAAATTAACCAAGATTCTCCTTTTATGAACATTGTAGCAAATGTAAAAAAGGAAAAAATGAATATTATTCCAGCAGTAACTCATACCGATGGAACAGCAAGAGTTCACACAGTCAGTCGTGAAACAAATGAATTATATTGGAAATTGTTGGATCAATTTGAAAAAATAACAGGGGTCGGTGTTTTATTAAACACATCATTTAATATTCAAGAACCTATAGTAGAAAGCCCATTGGATGCAATTAATTGCTTTCTAAGAAGTAAAGTCGATGTTCTAATAATTGGAAATTATGTGTGTGATGCAAATTGGAGAAGTATAAATACTTAATTAATTAATGAATAATTGTTTATTAACTATTGATTTTGAAGACTTTAAGCATGATTTGAAAAGATCCTTATCTCTTAAGGATACATCAGGGAGTCCTAAGGGATTGTTAAAAGCTACAAAAAGACTTGATAAAATTTTAGAAAAAACGAATAGCGATAGACAGTTGACTTATTTTATTACCGGACAAGTTGCAAGAGATTATCCTGAAATTGTTGAAAAAATTTCATCTAATAAAAATGAAATAGCTTGTCACGGAAATTATCATGACATGATTTACAATTTAAGTCGAAATGAATTTTCTAAATCTCTTGATTTAGCAACTAAATATTTAAATCAGGCATCCGGTCAAGATATCATAGGTTTTCGGGCTCCAAGCTTTTCAATCAATAAGTCCTGTAACTGGGCTTATGAGGAAATTGCTAAAAGGTTTAAATACGACTCAAGTTACCTTAATGATACTAAGTTAGATAATCCGATATTAAATTTTAAAGAGAAAAAATATCAGATGCTAAGTTTACCTATATATAGTCCTATGACATACTTTAAAAGACGTATTCGTGTAATAGGAGGTACTTTTTTAAAAATACTACCTCTATCAAATATTTTTTCATATATGGATGAAGCGCTTACCATGGGTTATATGCCAGTTATATATATCCATCCCTATGAACTTCTAACTGAAGATGATTTTAAAATTTCATTTAAGGAAATGAAGTCAGTAGAATTGCCAAAAAGAGTGTATTGGTTTTTGAGACAAAATCAGTGGTTAAGTATTGGAAATAAGTCGTTTATTTACAAGCTTGAACAAATTCTTATAAAATATAAGCATTTAGGCACTGTTAAAAACTATTTAAAAAATAATTCTTACTTATGAAGAATATATTATTGACAGGTGCAAGTGGCAATATTGGCAAAAACTTATTAAAATATTTAAACAAAAAGAAATTTAAAATAACAGTTTTATCTAGAAATAAGTTAGATAATTTTAAGACAATTCAGTTTGACTTTGAAAATAGAAAAATTCCCAAATCTTATTTATTAAATATAGATTCAGTTATTCATCTCGCAGCATATTCCTCGGATGAAGGAAAATTTAATGTTTATAGGAAAAAGAAATATTTAAATTTAAATCATAAAAAAACTATCGAATTAGCAAAACTATCAATAAGAAATAATGTAAAATGTTTTATTTTTATTAGTAGTTACAAGGCAATGTATCACAATCATATTTCTAACGAAAACGAGGTTTTTGATTATGGTTCTCTTAAACGTTTTACGGAAACTAAATTAATAAAACTATTTAAAGAAAGTAAAACAATTTTATACATCTTACGTTTCCCTGTAATTTTTGGCCCAAATATAAAAAATAATTTAAGCTTGATGCGAAATGTGATACGATTTGGATTACTTCCTAAAATTCCGAATACTTATAATAGAAAACAATTTATTCACATTGATGATGCTGTAGCAGCAATTTATTTGTTACTTAATAAAAAATATAAAAAAAATTCTACCTACTATTTAACAGATATGAAAATATACTCTATATCTGAAATTCAAAAAATACTTACAGAATTAGAGGGAAAAAATATGCCAATATTACCTTTTCCTATTTACCTATTTAAATTATTATCTAAATTAAATTCTCACGTTAATTTAATATTTAAAAAATTATTTGAGGATGACTTTTTTGAAGGCAATAGTTCCTTTTTTCCAAATTATTATAAATTAAAGACACTTAGGCAATTTGATGAAACGAATATTTGATATTGTATTGTCAGCTACTTTAATTATTTTTTTAATTACGCCAATGATTATTATATATTTAATAGTAATTTTAACATCATCTGGAGGAGGTATTCATTGGTCAAAAAGAATTGGAAAAAATAATAAAACGTTTTTCATGCCTAAATTTAGAACAATGATCATTTCGACACCACAAGTAGCAACTCATAAAATGAAAAATCCGCAAGAAAATATGACCCCTGCAGGACATATAATTCGAAAAACAAGTTTAGATGAGCTTCCTCAATTATTTACTGTACTAACAGGAAAAATGTCATTAGTTGGACCTAGACCTGCCTTATTTAACCAACATGATTTAATTGAGTTAAGAAAGAGATATAAGATTGATGAATTAAAACCTGGCATAACAGGGTACGCACAAGTTAATGGTCGTGATTTACTTACAATTGAAGAAAAAGTAAAATACGAAAAAATTTATTGTGAAAAGATAAGTTTATTTTTTGATTTTAAAATAATCCTTAAAACAGTTTATTATTTAATACGATTAGGATATATCAAACACTAAATAATAAAACTGTTAATATGTGGAAATTAAAAAAATCTAAAGTTCATGGAAAAGGTATATTTGCGACTACTTATATAAAAAAAAATTCACGTATTATTGAATACATTGGCGAGAAAATTTCTAAAAAAGAAGGTGACAGAAGATCAGAATTACGACTTTCAAAATATCTAAATTCAAAAGTATACGGCTCAGTTTATATTTTTGAGCTTAATAGTAAATTTGATATTGATGGTTCTCCATTGTATAATAAAGCAAGATATATCAATCATTCTTGCAACCCTAATTGTGAAGTAGAAATTAATAATGGTAGAATTTGGATTTCATCAATAAAAACAATCAAAAAAAATGAAGAATTGAGTTATGATTATGGATTTGAATTTGATAAAGAAGATTATAAAGATTATAAATGTAAGTGCAAAAGTAAAAAATGTATCGGGTACATTATTTCTAAAGATGATTGGCCAAAATATAAAAGGTTTATAAAAAAGAAAATTTAAAATGACTGAAAGTAACGATAGTTTTGATTTGATTAGTATTTTAGATACGATTTTAAAGAATATTAAGCTAATTTTACTATTTATTACTTGTGGTGTATTTGTTGCATTTATTTATGAAAATTTCAGAAGCGATAAAGTAAACGGTAAAGTTGAAATATTCCCACTAGTTAACCAGGAAGAATTGGAGTTAGCTCAAATAGGATATCTTATTGATTCAGATATAACTTCATTGAATGACCTTTCTAATTTTAAACAGCAAAATTTTTCCCAAAAGTTTTCGGCTGATAAATTAAGAGAAAATTTTGTATCTTATTTTTTAAGTTCGCCAATACTGAAAAATAATTTTATTAGGGCGTACAATTTAGACCCTAAAAAAAATCTCGACTTAACCAAAAAATTTAAAATTCAAAAAACAAAAAATGCATCAACTGGTTTGGAACAATATTTTTTGAATTTTAAAACAATTAATAAAGATAAGGATCTTAAAATATTAGATGAAACAATAGATAATATTAACGTACAAATTTTCGATGATATTAAAAATTTTGGAATTACAGTTAGTACAATGCTCGATAATTTTCAGAAATTACAATATCAGTCATTATCTAATAGCCTTCTTGTAATTACTGAAAATTATCAGTTAAAATTGGCTAGGCAGAAATCATTTCTACAAGAACATTTAAAAATTGCGAAGGCATTGGATATTGAAATGATAAATAAAGAGTATATCAGCGAAATTGAAGAGTCGATATTTATGCAAGATAGTATGTTTGAAGAAATTTATTCAGTAGATGTTGAAGCTGTAAAAAACAAACAACTAGATATATTGCAGTTGCCTTATTATCTAAGGGGTTATGCGGTTATTGAAAAAGAAATTGAGTTATTAAATAACAGAAGTTTGGATTCATTAGAGTTATATGATGAAGAGTTTGCACAAGTCAAACTTGAATTAAATAACCTTAAATTAATCGGTAGTAGTGCAAATGCAGAGGCATCAGATCTTTTAAAGAATTTTGTAGACTTTAAAGCAGTTCTTATAGATACAAGTCAAATAACATATTCAAAGTCATTACCATCAATTTACTTATATATGATGTTTATCTCGTTATTTAGTTTTCTCGGTATTTTGTTTGTAATCATAAGACAAAGCTACATTGATTATCAGAAAAATTAGACGTGCTAATTCAATCTAACTTTTTTAAACGGATGAATCAAATTTTCTTTTTCAGCCTTTTCAATTTGAAATTGCCTATTTCTTGAATTGTTTTTTTGTCTTTCTGATCTTTCATGAAAACATTTAGCACAAGAAATACCTTTTACATAGTACTTGGATAGTAAGTCTTTTTTATTTAAAGGTCTTCTGCATCCATAACATTGTCTATAATTGCCTGTAGATAAATCTTTATTTATCGTAACGCGGTCATCAAAAACGAAACATTCACCTGACCACATAGAATTTAATTTTTTTTCTTTTGCAAAATTTAAATAGTTAAGTATTCCCCCCTTAAGTTGATAGACATTTTTATAACCTTTCAACCTTAAAAAAGCTGAAGCTTTTTCACACCTAATTCCGCCTGTGCAGTACATTAATATTTTATCCTTTTTATCTATATTAATACTTGTGAATTTACTTGGAAATTCTCTAAATGAATTTGTGTGCACATTTATTGAATTTTTAAATTTTCCAATCGAAATTTCATAATCATTTCTTGTATCAATTATTTTGACTTTACCGTCATTAAGATATTGATTCCATTCAGATGGATTAAGATATTTGCCTTTGTTTTTTTTTAAATCTAAGTTTTTAACGCCCATTGTAACAATTTCTTTTTTTAATCGTATTTTCATTCTATTAAATGGTAGGAAACTTGAAACATTAATTTTAATATCCAATTTTTTTATACATAAATATTTTTTAATAATATTTATAACTTTTGATAAATCTTTATTTACTCCAGATATTGTCGCATTTATTCCTTCATCTGAAATTAAGATTGTTCCTCTTATTTCTTTATTCTCGCAATAATTATCGATTTTATTTTTAAGTTCTTTTTTATTATTGATTTCAATAAATTGATAAAAAGAATAAACTAAAAATTTATTTTCATTATTACTATTGTTTTTATTACTCATCTATTTTTAAACTATAAGTTTTTTTCTTTAGAAAGTTTGTAAGCTCAGTTCTATCCTTAATCATCTCAATATCTTTATAATTAATTACTTTTCCTGAATATATCGTAATTTCTTTACCAATTTTTTTTCTTGTTTCATGGATATAAGTGGAATATTTAAGTGTCTGGTTTTTAATTTTTGATGCAAAAAGATGAAAAAGTAAACCATTTTTGCCTTCAAAATAGATGGGAAGTATATCTGTTTTTGTTTGATGAATAAGTTTTGCTGGAAACAGCTTCCACTCATCATCTACTGCATTAGATTTTAGACTGCTTGCAGTCGACACCCCTCCTGAAGGAAAAATAATTACAACTCCTTCATCAATTAAAAGATGTTTTTTCGCTTTTTTAGCAGTTTCAATATTTAATAATTTTGATTTTTTGTTTTTTCCATTAAAATCAACTGGCAAAATAAACTGTTTTAATTGAGGTAAAAATTGAAGGGTTTCATGCGTCATTATTTTAAAATCGTCTCTTACTTTTGAAACTAATGAGCACAAAATTAACCCATCAATTATGCCAAATGGATGATTGGCGACTACTAATAGAGATCCTTTTTCTGGTATAATTAGCTCATTAATCGATCGATTAATAATTTTAATTTCCATTTCATTTAAAATATCAGTCCAAAAAGTTTTAGGATCCTGTGAATTTAATGAATAGTTTTTGTATAAACCCTCTAACTTTTTTTTGCCTGTTAATGTCTCTATTGTTTTTATGATCAGACGTTGGGCAAAGTTATGTTCTGAATTTGAAGCATAGGAAAAACTTACTTTACTCATGTTAATATTCCACAGGTATTGGATCTAGACTTCTCCAGAAATACCACGTAGCAACGGATCTGTAAGGTTTCCATTGATTAGACATTGTGATAGCTGTATTTTTATCTATAGGATATTTCAAATTATAGCAGTTACAAATTCCTTTTAGAACTCCTAAATCGTCAGCAGGAAAAATATCTGGACGACAAAGGTTAAATATAAGAAACATTTCAGCAGTCCATCTACCCACACCTTTAATTTGTGTCAACTCACTAATAATTTTCTCATCTGAAAACGCAACCCATTTTCTTGGATTTATTTTCTTGCTTAGGAATGCTTCTGATAAAGACTTTAAATAGGCAATCTTTTGTTTAGATAATCCACATGACTTCATGCTCATAAAATGCATATTAGTAGTATTGGCTGGAGTAACCTTTTTAATTTTATTTTCAAATCTATCCCAGACTGCCTGTGCAGCTTTTACTGAAATTTGCTGACCAACAATTGACCTTGCCAAGGTATAAAACGGGTCAGATTTAGAAAATAAAAAGTCTTTAGGATAATTCTTAATTATAGCCCCTAATCTCTTATCCTTTTTGATTAAGTTTTTTTTTGCTTTTTCCCAGAATATAGGTTTTTTCATAAACAATCTACAAGTTTGATGTTGACATATATAAAGTAAATTGTTTTTATTGCCATTCTTAATTAATGAATGGAGTAAAATTATGGCTGACGTAGCAAGTCTTTTAGCGGAATTTCAAAAAGGTATTGATGGTAAAGATACTGGCTTGGGCGCAACTGTTAAATTCGATTTTGAGGGAGCAGGATGCATTTTCCTTGATGGAAAATCAAACCCAAACACTGTTTCCGATCAGGATCAAGAGGCAGACTGTACTCTTTCGATGTCGATGGAGACATTTGAGCAAATGAGATCAGGTGAAGTTGATGGAACATCTGCTTTTATGCAGGGAAAATTAAAAGTTTCTGGTGATATGTCTATTGCAATGAAATTACAATCTGTAATGGATGCATTAGGTTAATATATTTGAAATAAATTTAAATTTAAAACCCAGTTATTTTTAACTGGGTTTTTTTTTAATCATTTTGTCCCGAGTTTTTTTAAATAATTTATTGTTTGCAGCTGCAATAATTCTTCCCCCATGCAAAATTTTATTGCCCTCCCAGGTCCTTAGTATTCCACCTGCATTCACAATTATTGGCTCCAAAGCTCGAATATCCCATGGCTTAAGTCCACTTTCTATAATTAAATCAATGTGACCATCCGCTAGGAGACAATAGCTGTAGCAATCCCCACCAAGTCTTACAGTTTTTACATCTTTAGCCAACTTTTCAAAAATTTTCTGATCTTGTTTATTGGCGAAGACATACGGAGAGGTTGTATTTAAAATACTATCTTTAATTTTATTTGTATTTCTTACTCTAAGCTTTGTTTTAGTACCATTCGTAATTTTATAAGAGAAATTTAAGTAACCTATATAACGCTCATTAAGTGCAGGTATATCTGCTATGCCTAGAATAATCTCTTTTTTTCTTGATAATGAAATAAGAGTTCCCCAAATAGGAAAACCCTGAATGAAAGATTTTGTTCCATCAATTGGATCAATGCACCATTCATATTCGCTTGTATTCTCAACACTTAACTCTTCTCCTAAAATTGAGTGTTTAGGAAAATATTTTTTTATAATTTCATTAATTTTTTTTTGAACTTTGATATCTGCAATAGTAACTGGATCAAATTTCTTTTTATCTTTTGATTTAATTTTTAATTTTTTCTTAAAATAATTTAAGGAAATTTTTCTTGCATCATCAGCTATATAGTTTGCCACTTTTACAAAATTATGAATACTTTCTTTCATATATGTATTAAATATAACTATTGATTTGAATTTTTGAAGTTTTATCATAGTTATGATGATTAGAAAAATTAATACTTTGATTATAATGGTTCTTGCGCCATTCTATGTAATTGCAGACCCAATTTTCTCTAACGAAACTATTGGTGAAAGAGTTCCAATTACAAGTCCTTTGTCAGAGTTCAACTCTAAATTAGACTCTTATCCAGATCCATTCCTATCTGACCAGATAATTCTCACTATAAATGCAGAAAATTATACTTCATTTAAAGATACTCTTTTGACCTTGGGTCAAATTAAAATGTTTGAGACTTACCCGAAGACATTTAAGATGAATATTTATCCGTCACGAAGAAGTTGCGCAGTGCCACCTGAAGTTTTAGAACTGACAAAAAAAAATGCATTATTAATCGATGATGGAGAAGGAGTAGAAGGTGTAGTTGGAAGTATACCTTTCCCAAATCCATCTGAAGCTCTTCATCATGTTTGGAACCACATTTTGAGATATAGGGGTGTTGAAATATATGGTGCTTCACCCTTCTATATAGTCAATCCGGATGGAACTCAAACCTATGGAGCTGGCGAGGCCATTGCTAAAAATTTTTGGAATCCGTATGTAAGGAATGAAGAAGCGGGACTGCAAGGAATGCTTATGACAAAAGTAACAAACCCACCTCGGTTAGCAGACGCTTCTACATTAGTTATTGAATCACTTAATGCTTTTAAGAGTCCTCGTAAATCATGGGTTTATAATCCAGGAACAAGACGAGTGCGAAGAGCTCCAGATATTAGTTATGACTATATGCCTAGTGCTGCGCAAGGCCTGACAACTGTAGATCAGGTTGATGGTTTTAATGGAGCTAAGGATAGATATCATTGGTTAGATCTCGGAGAGCAACTAAGACTGATGCCATACAATGCATACAAGTTTCACGAAACAAGAATTGATGAAATTTTAACTCCTTATCATGTAAATCAAGATCTTTTAAGATATGAACTAGTAAAAGTAAATGTTGTTGAAGCTAAACTTAAAGATGATAAGCGGCACATAATTCCAAAAAGAATAATGTACTTTGATACCGATAGTCATAATATGTTATCTGAGGAAACATTTGACGATACGGGCCATATAATGGCGTATCGAGAGTTTCCACTTATTAATTTTTATGATCAGCCCATGTGCCTATCAATACATTCTGCTACTTATGACTTTGCAACCAAGCGTTATCAACTGCAAAGTATTAGATCTATAGATATACCTAAGGTGCAGTGGAGATTAAACGAGCCTCATGACATAAAAATGTTTACCCCTGAAGGTTTAAAAAGATTTGCTCGATAGTTATAGATAGCAAGGAAATAATCATGTATATAGCTAATTATCATAGGGCACGTAGCTCAGTGGTAGAGCATCACGTTGACATCGTGGGGGTTGTTGGTTCGATCCCAACCGTGCCCACCAGAGAATTAATATGTTGTTTTTTTTGACTTTTTATATAAAAGATCGCAATAGAAATGAAAAAACCAAATAAAATTAGAGAAGCTCGACTTAATAAAAAGCGTTCTAAAAAGAATAATATTCGCAAGGAAAAGATCAGACTTAAAAGAATTGAGGATACTAATGCACCTCTGATCGAGCAGCAATCATGAAAGTAAGAAGTTCACTCAAAAATCTCAAAACCAGAGATCGGAACAATAAACTTATAAAACGTAAGGGCCGGCTTTACGTAATAAATAAAAAAAATCCTAGAATGAAAGCTCGCCAAGGTTAATTAACTTTGGTCGCAAACCTAGAAAAAAAAATTTTAATAATCGCGGATCACGCATCCAACTTCGTACCTAAGGAAAATAATAAATTAGGTCTTGCAGGTTCTTTTTTAAATAAGCATATTGCGTTCGATGTTGGGGTGAAAGAATTAAGTTTAGATTTATCAAATCGATTAAAATGTAAAGTCATTCAAGGTAAGTATTCAAGATTGCTTATAGATGTAAATAGAGATTTGGATGATCCTACTATCATTCCAGAAATAGTAGATAGAAATATAATTCCTGGGAATATTGGACTCAGTAAAAATGAAGTAAAATTAAGAGTTAAAAAAATTTACAATAAATATCACAATGAAATAGAACAAACTATAAAAAACGAAAAAGTTAGGGTCATTCTGTCTTTACATTCCTTTAATCCGATATTTAAGAATAAAAAAAGATTTTTGGAATTTGGTATTCTTTCAAATGAAGATAAAAATTTAAGCAGTATAATTATTGATCAACTAAGATTACAGAAACTAAATGTCGGAGACAATAAGCCTTATAAAGGAAATTTGATTGGAGACAGTATGTATAGACATGGCTTAAGAAATAAGCTTCCACATGCACTAATAGAAGTCAGAAATGATTTACTTTCGAACCCAACTAAGATAAAAAGGATTTCACAGCTATTACATAAAACAATAGTTAATTCTTTAAAAAAACTTGCATGATGAATACAATTACACCTCAATGGTTTAAAGATTCAATCGCTAATAATCCAGAAATATGTTCTGTCAAAGTTAAGGGTACGAAAATTGTTTATAATACTTGGGGTGACAAAAAAAATCCTGGACTAATATTTGTTCACGGTGGAATGGCCCACGCCGAATGGTGGAATTTTATTGGACCGTATTTCGCAAAAACGCATAGAGTAATTGCCATGAATTTAGGTGGCATGGGTGAGAGTGATTGGAAAAAAAAGTATTCCATAGAGTCATGGGGAGATGAAATAGTTGGAGTTTGCAAAAAAGAGAAACTCAAGAAGCCAATTTTAGTTGGTCATAGTTTGGGAGGGATGTGCAGCGTAATTGCTGCCTCATCTATGAAAAAAACTCTTTATGGCCTTGTCATAGTAGATACCGCGATAATGCCTCCTTCAGAAAAGCCACCTAAATTTGACTTAAAAATTAGAGCTAATAAAATTTATAAAAAACAATCAGATATCAGAAAAAGGTTTAGACTTGTCCCGTCACAAAGTGATGCACTTGATTACGTAATGGATTATATTGCAGAAAAATCTATTAAAAAAGTTAGAGGTGGATGGACGTGGAAGTTTGATCCAAACTATATGAAAATTTTTAATAGTGACAGTTTTGCTGAAAGGCAAGCTATGTATCGCAATAAGCTAAAGGGCCTGAAGTGTAGGGTCGCGATATTTAGAGGTGAGAAGTCACTTCTTTTTCCTGGTCGAAGTGCAAAATATATGCATGAGCTCATGGACAAAAAATCTCCAATAATAAATATTCCTGAAGCCCACCATCATATTATGGTAGACCAACCTTTAGCATTAGTAGCAGCCTTAAGATCTCTCGTCATTGATTGGGATCATTCTAAGCCCTCTAAAGCATTGTAAAAATTAAATAAAATAAATTTTTATACTAAAAGTTATACAAAAATAATGCTGTTAAATTATAAATTAAGAAATATATTACATTGAATATTATGGACATTTCAGAACAAAAAAAAACCTATTCATTTTTTGGAAAGTTGATTGTCTGGGGATCAGTTGGCGTGGTTTTAGTCCTAGTATTTATGGCAATTTTCTTACTATAAATTCTATTCATTATGCAAGTTTATATTCTTAAAGAAAGTAATTCTGACTCGAGAGTGGCAGCCTCTCCAGACACTGTTAAGAAGATGAAGGACTGGGGTATTAATGTAGTTATACAGGACAATGCTGGATTAAAATCAAATTTTTCTAATGAAGAATATATTAAAAGTGGAGCAACAATATCGAATGAAATTACAGACATAAGTAAATCTGATCTAATACTTAAGATTAATAAACCAAATGACGATGAAATTGCTCTTATGAATGAGGGATCAGTGCTAATTGCATCGTTAGATCCATATAATAATAGTGAAACACTAAATAAGTTAAAAGATAAAGGTGTAACATCTTTTGCAATGGAATTAATGCCTAGAATAACAAGAGCTCAATCTATGGATATTTTGTCGTCACAATCAAATTTAGCAGGATACAAAGCCGTCATTGATGCTACTTATCTTTTTAATAAAGCAATGCCCATGATGATGACAGCAGCAGGAACAATAGCTCCTGCCAAAGTCATAGTATTTGGGGCTGGTGTTGCAGGACTGCAAGCTATTGCTACAGCAAAAAGATTAGGAGCAATTGTTTCTGCAACTGACGTAAGAATGGCCGCGAAAGAACAGGTAGAAAGCTTAGGTGGTAAATTTGTAATGGTTGAAGATGATGAAACTAAAGATGCTGAAACATCTGGAGGATATGCAAAAGAAATGAGTGAAGAATTCAAGTTAAAGCAGGCAAAACTAATTTCTGAAACTTTAGAATCTCAGGATATTGCTATATGTACAGCTTTAATTCCAGGCAAGAAAGCTCCATTATTAATTTCAAAAGAGCAAGTTAATTCTATGAAGCCAGGATCAATAATTATTGATTTAGCTGCAGAAAGTGGAGGCAATTGTGAATGCTCTGTCGCTGGTGAAACAAATAATGTTAACGGGGTAACAGTCGTAGGTGTAAAAAATATTACATCAACTATTTCTCAAGATGCCTCATCCCTTTTTTCTAAAAATGTTTTAAATTTTTTAGATTTGTTAATTGATAATGAGACAAAGGAATTAAGCATTGATTGGGAAGATGAGATAGTAAAAGGCATACTTGTCACTAAGAATAAAGAAATAACTAATGAGGAGTTTATATAATGGAATTAGTTGATCCAAATATTTTCAGACTAACAATATTTGTTTTATCTATTTTTATTGGTTATTACGTCGTATGGAGCGTTACACCTGCCTTACACACACCTTTAATGGCAGTCACTAACGCAATATCATCAGTTATAATTGTTGGTGGCTTGTTTGCTCTAGTTCTCAGTAGCGATTTATCACTTTTAGGAAACCTTTCTAAAGGATTCGGCTTTATTGCCGTGCTTTTAGCTGCTGTGAATATATTTGGTGGCTTTCTAGTAACACAGAGAATGCTTGCAATGTATAAGAAAAAAGCAAAAAAAGAGGATAAAGAATAAATGCTTACAAACTTAGTCGCCATTGCATATGTTGTATCTGGTGTATTTTTTATTATTGCTTTAAGAGGACTTTCATCCCCAGAAAGTTCCAGAAGAGGAAATATTTTTGGAATTTTAGGAATGGTAATTGCTATTTTAGCAACTTTGTTCTCGGTTAATTTTTTTACTTCGGGTATTCAAACTATTATATTTGTTATAGTTGCAATTGCTATTGGTGGAATAGTAGGTGCTATAATTGCGAAAAGAATTGCAATGACAGATATGCCACAGTTAGTTGCAGGTTTCCATAGCCTTGTTGGTTTAGCTGCTGTATTTGTTGCTCTAGCTGCATTTTATGCACCTGAGGCATTTAAAATTGGGACTTTGGGAAATATAAAAACTCTAAGTTTAGTTGAAATGTCTTTGGGGGCAGTGATAGGTGCAATTACTTTTTCTGGCTCTGTAATTGCGTTTGGTAAACTTCAAGGAATAATGTCTGGTTCTCCGATAGTATTTAGAGGACAACATATGCTCAATTTACTTATTGGGATTATAATCATTGCTGGCATTGTATATTTTTGCTTCAATCAAGACCAAAAGATATATTTAACAATTATCGCACTATCATTTTTAATAGGTTTTCTCATTATTATTCCTATTGGTGGAGCAGATATGCCAGTGGTTGTATCTATGCTTAATTCATATTCAGGATGGGCTGCAGCGGGTATTGGGTTTACACTTGGAAATACAGCACTAATAATCACTGGCGCCTTAGTTGGATCATCTGGCGCCATACTCTCATATATAATGTGCGCTGCAATGAATAGATCATTCATAAGCGTAATATTAGGTGGTTTTGGGGGTGATGATATTGCCGTTAATAATGATGTAGAGCAACGACCTGTAAAAGAGGGTGGGTTTGATGACGCAGCATTTATAATGAAAAATGCCGGATCTGTGATTATCGTACCGGGTTACGGAATGGCAGTAGCTCAAGCTCAGCATGTATTAAAAGAGATGACTGATGCCTTGAAAAAAAATGGAGTTAAAGTAACTTTTGCAATCCACCCAGTTGCAGGAAGAATGCCTGGCCATATGAATGTTTTGTTAGCAGAGGCTAATGTACCATATGATGATGTTTTTGAATTGGAAGATATCAATTCAGAATTTTCTCAAGCAGACGTAGCATTTGTAATAGGTGCAAATGATGTAACTAATCCTATAGCTAAAACCGATCCTTCTTCACCAATTTATGGAATGCCAATCCTTGACGTAGAAAATGCAAATACAGTTTTATTTGTTAAGAGGGGAAGAGGCTTAGGTTATGCTGGTGTAGATAATGAGTTATTTTACAGAGATAATACTATGATGCTCTTCTCTGATGCTAAAAAAATGGTTGAGGGTATCGTTAAGGCTTTATAGCTATGCCTAGCTGTATAATTTTCTTCTAGCCATTTTTCGAGAACGACGGATATTTTCTGCTTTTTCCCGTAATTTTTTCTGACTAGGCTTTTCGAAGTAAGTTCTCATTTTCATTTCTTTAAAAATGCCTTCTCTTTGCATTTTTTTCTTGAGGATACGTAAAGCACCTTC
>CACKXV010000012.1 GCA_902604225.1 uncultured Pelagibacteraceae bacterium
CAAAATTTTAAAAGATATTTCACAGCCAACAGATTTTCCTATCCAATTCTTCTGCATTATCTTTACTTTTTCTGGCCATTTTTCTAAATCGTTCAGACTGGAGAGAAGATCTTCAGCGTAATCAGTTATTTTAAAAAACCACTGCGATAATTTTTTTTGTTCCACATCAGCACCTGACCTCCAACCTTTGCCATCAATTACCTGTTCATTTGCTAATACTGTATTTTCAACTGGATCCCAGTTAACTAGAGACTCTTTTTTATAAATTAATTTTTTTCGAAAAAAACTTAAGAATAATTTTTGTTGTTGATGATAATATTTCTCATCACATGTAGCTAATTCGCGCGACCAATCAAGAGATAATCCCATTTGTCTCAGTTGAGCTTTCATGGTTGAAATGTTTTCATACGTCCATTTCTTTGGTGAAATATTATTTTCCTTAGCAGCATTCTCAGCTGGTAAACCAAATGCATCCCAACCCATAGGATGTAAAACATTAAATCCCTTAGCTCTCTTATAACGAGCAATTACATCACCAAGAGTATAGTTTCTTACATGCCCCATATGAATTTTACCAGATGGGTAGGGAAACATTTCTAGGATATAATATTTTTCTTTATCAGCATCTACCTTGCTCTCAAATATTTTTTCTTGATCCCAAAACGATTGCCAGTTTTTTTCAATCACTTTAGGATTATATTTGTTAGACATTAATTTTTTAAAAGAATTTTTTTTTAGAGTTCTGAAGCAATTTTTAAATTTCTCGCAGAAGACAAAATACTAGATTTTATTTTGTTTGCTTGCACAGCATCCATACCTTTGTCAACCCACATGCTTTCTTCAAAAGTTTGTTTAAATAAGTTAATTGCTAAACTGTCATCATTCATTTCTTCATTAATTACTCTAATGTTGACTTTGATTCTAGTTTTGCCCCCATCAAAACTATACCAGTCGGTAACAATTACTCCTGAGTTAGCGTCAACTGATATTAATGGCATGAAACTAATTTTATCGAGTGACACGTTAAACAAAATAGACTTATCGGTATATGTTTCACCTGGTTCAAATCCAAGCAGATCGCCGAGACTCAGCAAGCCCTCACCATCAAGAAGAGAGCTCCCTGAAGGAATTCGGAAGTCGTTTTCCTTGATTTTATTTTCCATAGATCTTTGTTTTTCAGTTTTTTTCTCAGTGTTTTGGGCTGTTTTAACATCACCAACTTGCGAACAAGAATAGCTAAAAATGGCAAAAAATAGCAAAAATATAAGGTTTTTCGTCATTTTATTATAAAAATTAGTTTGTGAACAATAATATGGAATATATATACATTTTTTTATTCATTGTATGTTTTTCTTTGTTTTTTAGGTAAAATCGATTGTTGTAAAAATACAACAATCCACAATTAAAGTGTTGTATAATTGAATTATTAATTAAAAAAATGAGGTTTTTTTGATAAAACATCAATCAGTTAAATTTAACTATGATCAACTATCATATGAAAGGAAATTATTATGAATAGATCAAAAATCGTTGGAGCTACAGCATTGGCTTCAGTAATGGCTGCAAGTGCAGCACATGCTGAAATGTCAATCGGTGGTTTCACTTATGGCCACATCTCGGATGCTGGCGGTGGACAGTCGCAAACACTATCTACCAACTCTCTATACGTAAGTTATAGTGACTCACTAGACAACGGTATGGGCGTATCATCTAATATGTCAATTTATGCAGGTCAAATCTTGACTGCAGTAAGCATTGACACTGGTATGGGAACCGTTTCTTTAGGTAACAACCGTGACTCTGCTGTTGATAAAATGGACGGAAACCCAGCTTGTTTCTCACTAGGTTCTTGTGGATCTGCTGAGCTAGGCGCATGGATAGACGGTGACGGTGCATCTGGTAACTCAGTAATGTATTCTAACTCTGTAAGCGGATTAGACTTCATGATTACTAGAGGTATGGAAGACGCCACATATAATCCAACAATGTCATACGCAGTTGGTACTTCAATTATGGGTGCTACAGTAAAAGCTGGTTTATCATCAATTGATTATAAAGCTGCTGCAACTACAGACGTTGATCCATCATTCGTAACTGTATCTTATTCTATAGCTGGTTTAAACCTAGGTTATGGAATGTATGATTCAGATAACGGAAGTGAAGAAACTACTATGGGTGTAGGTACATCTATGGGTGGTTTTGACATGGGTGTTCAGTTTGCATCTCTTGATTCTTCAACTGATTCAGACATGATGGAAGTATCAATTAACAAAGGTTTAGGTGCAGCCTCTTTTGGTCTTGACTATACAGACACAGATGAAGCTGGTGGAACGACTAATGACACTGAAAACTGGCGTTTCAGTTACATAATTGGTTTTTAATTTAAATTCCAATTAAAACTACTTAAAAGCACCTCGCATTTATTTGCGAGGTGTTTTTTTTTATCTTATGAATAAATATAATAATTTCATAGATCGTTTTAAAATCGAAATGTCTAACGCTAATCGTGATATTAGTGAGGTTGAATTAATTGCTGTTAGCAAAAAAAAATCGATTGAAGATATCAGGCAAGTTATTCAAGCAGGACACAGATCTTTTGGCGAAAACCAAATTCAAGAAGTGGAAAATAAATGGATTGATCTTAAAAAAGAACATCCTAATTTAAAACTTCACTTTATTGGTGGCATCCAAAGTAAAAAAGTAAAATCAATATTTCAATATTGTGATGTTGTGCATTCGATTGATAGAATAAAAATCGTTGAATTATTCAGTAAGCTTGAAGATCAACAAGGCCTTTTTAGAGAGTATTTTATTCAAATAAATACAGGAAATGAACCTCAAAAAGGTGGTGTTATGCTAGAACAGGCTGATAAATTTATATCTAACTGTATAAATAATTATTATTTGAATATTGTAGGATTGATGTGTTTGCCTCCACTTAACGAGGATCCGGAAAAACATTTTGTGAAATTAGCCAAATTAGCTGATCAATTCAGTCTTTCCTCATTAAGTATGGGAATGTCGAATGATTATAAAGTAGCTTTAGAATGTGGAGCCACGCATATTCGCATTGGGACAAAAATCTTTGGAGAGAGAAATTAATTTTCGATTATAATTGTTGAGTTGCTCGTAAGGTTGGTTGCAATTTCAATTAATACATCTCTCTCTATCGCAATACATCCCTCAGTTGCTAAAAAACCAGGTCTGGCGATGTGTAAGAAAATGGCGCTGCCGCGCCCAGGTATAATGGGAGATGTGTTATAGTTTAAGACACATATAATGTCGTAGATATGGTCATCTCGATGTAAATGCTCAGCACTACTCTTAATAGGAAATTGAATGTACTGATTATACAAATCGCTTTTTTGATCATCGCACCATCCGTCATTTTTATTAATAATTGCAGAATCAATGATAAATTTCATAGGGCCTAATCTATCAGCTCTATAATAAATTTTATTAAAATGAAAAGTTCCAATTGGTGTTGATAAATCACCCTCTTGTTTATTTTCAGTTAAGCCATTAAGCCCTAATGCGCACTGAAATTTCTTACCTTTTACAAATAAATGATTATTTTTTACCAATAACTCCATACATGGTATTATAAATAGTATTTCTATGGGCAAAAGTATAATTCCATTTATTTTTGAAAATCCTTACCTCAATAATATATTTGTTGAAGCTGCAAGTTGTTTAAAAGTATCAAAATATTTTTGTTTTCAAAAATACACTCTTGAAGAGATAAAAAAAAATAACTTAAAAATATTTGTATTAGATAACCCTTCTTTAATGAAAATAGTTAATCAAAATATAAAATTTGATAATATTTTTGTGATAAACGAACCAAATAAAAAAGATATTAATCTCAAAATTTCGTCAGAGGTCAACAATATAAATATTCCCATTAAAATGAATGATATTTGTCAGAGAATTGAAAATTATTTAATTCAAATAAATACAAATACCAAAAGAATAATAAAATATAAAAATTTTTCTTATGATCCATCAACAAGAAAGCTAATAAATAAATCAACGTTTTTAAGATTCACAGAAAAAGAAGACCAAATTTTTACTTGCTTAATGGAGAGTGCTAACCTCTATATTACAAAAAAAGACCTTTTGAATAAGGTATGGAGTTATGGAGATGGAATTGACACGCATACTTTGGAAACGCATATTTACGCGCTAAGAAAAAAAATAGAGTCAAAACTTAATATAAAAAACCTAATTATGTTTGAGGAAAAAAAAGGATACTATATAAATAAAACAGTTTTGTGATTTCTATACATTCAAAAGAAGATGTTCTCTTTCCCAAGCACTTATAACATTTTGGTAAGCATCATGTTCGGTTTGTTTAATTTCTGTATATAATGTAACAAATTCTTTACCCAAACAATCAGACAATTCATTGCTTACCTTGAGCCTTTTTAAGGCATCGGGGAGATACTTCGGAATATTATGTCTTCGCTCAAAGGCGTCTCCTGCGATAGGTTTTTCAGGTTCTATTTTTTCTTGTAAACCAAGTAAACCACATGCTAATGATGCCGCGATAGCAAGGTAAGGATTTGTATCAGAGCCTGGTATTCTATTTTCTACGCGACGTGATGTATTTTGAGAAGTAGGAACCCTAAAAGCCACAGTTCTATTTTCAATACCCCAGTGTGTATTGATTGGAGCCGATGCATCAATTACAAATCTTCTATATGAATTAACGTAAGGTGCGAATAAAAGCATGGCATCTGGCAAGTATGTTTGTAAACCACCAATAAAATGAAAAAACTCTTTTGAATTATTTCCTTCTTTATCAGAAAATAAATTTTTCCTGGTCTTAGCTGAAACCAAGTTTTGATGGATGTGCATCGAGCTACCTGGCTGACCTTGATATGGTTTAGCCATAAAAGTTGCATGAATATTATGTTTCAAAGCAACTTGTCTTACAGCTCTTTTAAACATAAAGGCTTGGTCAGCTAAAGCTAGAGGGTCACCATGGTTCAAATTTATTTCTATCTGAGAAGGTCCAGATTCGTGTACTAGAGTATCAACACCAATATTCATTAATTCGCAATAATCATAAATATCGTCTGTTAATTTATCAAACTCATTAACAGCATCAATTCCAAACACTCTACTTCCAGTTTCTCTTCTTCCAGATTTCCCAATAGGTGTTTTTAGTGGTAAATCAGGATCTAAATTTTGCTCACAAAGATAGAATTCTAATTCTGGTGCAACGATTGCTTGAAGATGATCATCACTCAATTTATTAATAATGTTTTTCAAAACTTGTCGAGGTGCTAACTTAGATGGCTCACCCGAAGGATAATTGAGATCACATATTATTTGCGCCGTAGGCTCTTTATTCCATGGGATTTTTCTAATGGTTGAAAGATCCGGTGCCATGAAAAGATCTTCCTCAACATAATCAATTACTTCACTTTGATAAACCCACTTACCTGATACAGTCTGTCCAAAAACAGAATCGGCCAACCTTAAGCTTTGTTCCTCAAATGATTTAACAAATCTCTCTACTGGTAAGATTTTACCCTTCGATGAACCTGCCATATCTGGGAAAATACATTCTACTTCTGATATTTTATTTGACTCAAGCCATTGCTTAAGCTCACTAAGGGAATTAACCGTCATAAATTAAATATTGAAAACTCTTATTTTCAACCTGCCTGTAATTAGTTTTTTGTATACCTAACTACGAATAAATTTTGGCTTATAAATATATTCTTTTTTATCTTTGTAAACTCTAAAACGGTTTTATTGCCCAATTCATCAAAAATCTCCCACTTTTCAAGCCCTATAGTGTCTTTATTGAAAGTGAGAATAACTCTGCTTGAACTATTATCGTTTTTTATACCTGCTTGAATTTCATATTTCAACTCATTTTCAATTGCATAATCAATTGTGAACTCCTCTTCAATGTCTAGGCTTTCGGCAAGAAGTTTTTTAAGAGCGTTACTCCCTATTGAATAGCTGTCAATCTGAAAGCCTTTTTTATCAATTATGCGTAACAAAGTTTCATTAGTGACAATATCTTCATCTTTATTTGTATAAACAAATTTAGATTGATATGGCTTTAAAAAATAAAATTTCCCATTCTCTACGTTGCCATCAGAATCTATTTGTGAAAATTCACCAGACATTGTTTGTATTTTGTTCCAGCCCGTTTGAATTTTAGAAATAATTAGATCAGTATCAGCAAAAGAAATATGCCAGGGAAATAAAACTAAAATTAGTACAATTGAAATACGGAACATCAATTCGTAAATTTATCGTAATTGATTTCTCTTTTGCCTACGTGATTAGCTGAGCTGATGTATCCTTGTTCTTCTAATTGGTCCATTATTCTTGCAGCACGATTGTAGCCAATTTGAAGTTTACGTTGAAGTAAGCTTGTTGAAGCCTTGCCTTCTCTTGAAATAATATCTATTGAGTCACTAAATAACGCATCTTTATCATTGTCTGATAAAGTATTATCGTCTTCATTATTTTCTTCCTCTTCTTTTGTAATTTCATCATCATATTCAGGTTGGCCTTGCCTTTGAAGTGATTTGACAATCTTTTCAATTTCATTATCGGATATAAACGGTCCATGTATTCTTGTCATTTGCCCCCCAGCAGTCATCATCAACATGTCTCCCTTGCCAAGCAGCCTCTCGGCACCCTCTTCTCCAAGAATGGTTCGGCTGTCAAATTTGGAACTTACTTGAAAACTTATTCTGCTGGGAAAATTTGCTTTGATTGTTCCAGTGATAACATCAACACTTGGTCTTTGCGTAGCCATTATTAAATGTATTCCTGCTGCTCGTGCCATCTGAGATAATCGCTGGATTGTATGTTCGATTTCTTTCCCAGCAACCATCATTAAATCTGCCATTTCATCAACAACAACAACTATGAAGGGCATTTTTTTATTTTCAATTTCAATTTTTTTTGTTTCTGGTTGGCCTGTTTCTGGATTAATCCCTGATTGAATAGATCTAATGATTTTTTCAGATTTATTAATAGCGTCAGCAATTCGGATGTTATAATTTTCAATATTTCTAACACCTAGAAGAGACATTTTTTTGTATCTTGACTCCATTTCTCTGACAACCCACTTGAGGGCAGTTATTGCTTTCTTGGGGTCTGTTACAACAGGTGTAATTAAATGAGGTACACCCTCGTAAACTGAGAGTTCCAGCATTTTTGGATCTATTAATATAAATTTGCAATCATCAGGTGAGTGTTTGTATAAAATTGAGGTAATCATAACATTTATGCCAACAGACTTACCTGAACCTGTTGTTCCAGCTATCAGCAAGTGAGGCATATTTTCAAGATTTGTAAATACCGCATGTCCGCTGATATCTTTACCCAAAGCTAAAATTAAGTTTTTTTCATTTGAAACGAATTTTTCATTTTTAAATAATTCACTTAAATAAACAGGGTTTTTATCTGAGTTCGGTATCTCTATACCAATGACATTTTTTCCTGGGATTATGGCGACTCTGGCTGACATTGCACTCATATTTCTTGCAATATCATCGGATAAAGAAATAATTTTAGAGGCTTTAATTCCTGGCGCTGGCTGCAATTCATACATAGTTACGATTGGGCCAGGGGATACTTTAATGATCTCTCCTTCAATTTTAAAATCGATAAGAACATTTTTAAGTTTTTCTGCATTAATTTTAAGTTCTTCCTGGTTAGCTGATGTTTCCATTTTAGCATCGGGCCGAGTAAGCATGTCAACACCAGGAGCTTGGTAATTCAATTCATCCACAAATATCTCATTTTGCTCTTCTACCAGTTGCTCTTTTCCCTCTTCATTTATAAAATCACTTACAGGTTTATTTCGCATTTCATCAAAATTAATTTTTGGCTCAAGTTTATGATTATCAATTATTTGATCGTTTAAATTTCTTCTAAACAGAAAATTAAAATTGAAATATTTTTTCAAAAATTTAAGCCTAGTAGCTGGTGCAGAAATAAAATTAAATATTGCTATCAAAAAAAGATAAATATTACTCCACTCGTTTGCATTCAAACCCATTGCTCCGTAAAAAAGAAGTAAAAAGACATTAAATAAAAATATTATGATGATATAAAAAATATAGCTATTTTCTATCAAACCAGAATTTATTAAAAGACTTACTATTTGATTAGCTATTAATCCATTTTGGCTTGAGAATTGAGTCAACTCCGCAAAAGTTGATACTGCAATGATCATCAATGGTAACAAAAGTAAATTAAGTGCAAACAGTGTAATTTTTTTTGTAAAGAAAACTTTGTAAGACCAGCTGATCAAAACTGGGCAAATTAACAAACTAAAGTATCCAAACAATTGAACAAGAAGATCAGAAATATTCGCCCCAATATGTCCACCAAGATTTGTTACCTCAGAACTATTTAAATTATTGATGCTTGGATCAAAGGGAGAGTGACTAATGACAGATATGAAAACAAAAATGCATAAGGTAGCAATTAACAACCCTGACAATTCCAATACACGATTGATTGCAAATATTCTTAATGAATCAGGTAAAAGTTTCATTTTTTCACCTTTGATAAATATTTAACATATTCTGTTGGCAATTGATTCACATGGCCATTATATAACTTCTTAAATAAGATAAGGACAAAATATTTTTACAATAAATGAACTATGATTTTATTATATATGGTGGGGGTATATCCTCTGAAATAGCAGCAATAGCACTTGCAAAGAATAATTTAAAGGTATGCTATGTTAAAAATCAAACCACTCAAAAGACAGAGTCTAATCTTGTCACCTTCTTATCCTTGGGTTCAATAAACTACTTGTATAGTATCATTGATGATCCTTTAGAGTTCAACAAATATACTGATATAGAGAAAATAACATGTCACTTAGCAAGCATTAAAGATGGTTCAAGTATAACATTCGACAACGAACCCAATTTTACAATGGGTAAGATTCTTCCAAATAAAATTATAAGTGGTCAACTAACCTCAAGTCTTAAAGAAAATAAAAATATTGATACAGTAATCAAAACTAAATCAATTCGTAAAGAAATATTATCAAATAAAGTTTCTATAGTCATTGATGAGCAAAAAGAATTATTTGCTAAAACTTTAATTTTGTCAGTTCGTGATGAAAATTTATTAGACCAAAATAATATTAAATTTATTTCCCAAGATTTAAATCAAACGGCTCTTTCAATCGATGTTAAAGGTGAGTTTAAAAAAAAGAAGCATGCATTTCAAACTTTCACATCTAGTGGACCTTTAGCTTTCTTGCCTTATTCTCATAACCAAGCATCTTTAGTCTGGTCACTTAAAAACGGCTCTGAGGAACTTCATTATCGAAAGCATGAACTAGAAAGAAAAGTAAACGATTATTTTGAAAAAAAAATCGGCACACTAAAAATTGAAAATTTGGAAACCCATAAACTAAATTTTCTTTATGCGAAAAAACTTTATCACGGAAATATTATTGTTATGGGAAATATTGCGCACAATATTCATCCTATAGCTGGACAAGGATTAAATCTAAGTATTAAGGATATTTCGTTATTCGTAGAAATAATTTCTAAATATAAATCCTTAGGCTATGAAGTTAACAATAAGATGGCACTCAAAGAATTTGATCAACTGAGAAAGGTTGATAATGCGGCATACTCTTTTGGAACACTAGCTTTGGATAAGTTATTCAAGAGTGAAAATATCTTTTTGAGTATATTTGCTAATACAGGATTTAAAATATTAGAAAAAAATAATTTTTTAAAAAGTAAAATCATTAAAAACGCTACAGGTGTTGATAGTTTTAAATCGCTTTAGTGCAGTTGATCACTCTTCTCACCAGGTGAGTCAAATATATACGATTGATAAAGAGCTTCCAATACATGGCTTCTCGTAATAATTGTTTTTGATTCAAGAAGTAACTGTTTCTCTTCAGCAGTAAAGGGAACAAGAATACCTGAATAGTTGATCAGTTGCTCTGTAGGCGTATCTTTTATTATTTCCCAGTCAGCCATGATTTTTCTTATCTCAAGGTACTTTTTGACAAGAGCAAGAAGCTTCGATCGATCAATGGACTCTACATGTTGAGGTTTTAGATCGCTTTCATACTGATCATAATTTGGCATGATTTGTCGATAAGGCGTGGTTGTATTTAATTCTTCCTTAACTTGAAATCTTATACTTCCTGATAATGTAATTAAGTATCGATTATCTTCAGCTTCATTAAAGGTCGATATTCTTCCTAAGCAACCGACTTTTTTAAGCGTCTTTTCCCCTGGTTTGCTAGGTTGTATCATACCTATGACGCGGCCGGGTGAGGCCAGCGCATCATCTATCATTTGAACATATCTCGGCTCAAATATATTTAAAGGCAGCTGAGTGCCTGGAAACAGTACAGCCCCAGTTAAAGGAAATATTGCAACTTTCTTAGGTAGAAGTTCGATATCTGTATGTTTGATCATTATTTTGAAGCTTATACTATATTAATAAATAATTAAATAATCCCATTATCTTGAAAAACAAGGCTTTTTCCTTTAGAACGATTTTATTAATGCGAGTGTAGCTCAGTGGTAGAGCGAAACGTTGCCAACGTTTAGGTCGAGGGTTCGACTCCCTTCACTCGCTCCATCATATCAATTAATTTCAAATACTTATTACTTACAATTGTATAGAGTAAACTCTATGAGAGCTTCACGATTAGCTAGATATTCATGGACCATGTTTGATTTTGCAAATCAGCCTTTCTATACATTAATTATGACGTTTGTTTTTTCTGTATACTTTACAGATGTGTTCATTGTTGGTGCAGATGGTGCTCAAAAATTAACTCTTACACAAACAATTTCAGGCTTGGCTATTGCCATTTTAAGTCCTGTTCTTGGATCCATTACAGATATAAAAGGAAATCGAAAACTATTAATGGGAATAACATCTGCATTATTTGTCTTTGGCATGGCATTGCTTTGGTATTCACCCCCAGGTGCACCTGATGGCATTTGGCTCGTTATGTTTGGATTAATACTTGCCTCTGCAATGGTCGGATTTTCTGAGGTATTTAATAACTCAGTATTATCAACCATCGAAACCCCTGAGAATTCTGGTTGGTTAAGTGGTATGGGTTATGGGGTTGGTTATATATCAGGTCTCATCGCATTAATTTTATTTTTAATAATATTCGTGTGGCCGGGTGGTGAAACTGAAAGTCTTTATGGTTTGAATACGAGTGAATACGAACACATAAGAATTGTCGGCCCACTAAGTGCTATATGGTATGCATTCTTTATTATTCCTTTATTTCTTTTTACCCCTGATATTAAAAAAAATAATGTTACTGTTATTAATTCAATCAAGATTGGACTAACAAATTTTATCAAAACTTTTAAGGAAGCTAGAAAGTATAAAAATATATTTATATTTTTGATTACCAGAATGTTTTATCAAGATGCGCTTAATGCCCTATTCGTAGTCGGGGGTGTTTATGCAAGCCTTGTAGTTGGCATGTCACTCACGCAGGTTTTAATTCTTGGTATTATTTTAAATATATTATCAGGACCAAGTTCAATTTATGGAGGGTATTTAAATGATCTGATTGGTTCAAAAAATGTCATTAACTTGTCACTGTGGGGTTTATTTCTTTCGGGAGTTTTAGGTATATCAATTGATAAAGACACAATATTTTATTTTTTCACAGTGAATGAATATTCATCAAATGTGGAAGAATTCACATTTGGAATATTTAATTCTGTAAGTCAGATCACTTACATTTTTGTAGTTATTGGTATTTCAATTTTTTACGGTCCTGCGCAAACCGCCTCACGCGCATTAATGATTAAAATTGCTCCACAAGAAAAGATGACAGAATTTTTTGGTCTTTATGCATTTGCAGGTAAATCCACAGCTTGGCTTGTTCCTGGGATAATGTCACTTATACTTGCTTTCACTAACAGCCTTCAATATGCGATGACTTCAATTATTGTTTTTAATTTGATTGGTATTATTGGTATGTATTTTGTTTCAGAAGAATGATTGTCGATTATTTAAATTTCATCTCAAAAAAAAAATCTCAGATTACAATTTTTATTTTACTGAATATTTTTGGCCTTATATTTTTTTTACTACCTTATAATATTTTTTGGAATATGTTGGATTTAAGATTTTCTTATTCTGAAGAAATTGTAAAACAAAGCTTTGACTTGATTGGCGAAGAAGGCAGACAATTATATTTTTTCTCTGCACTTATTGTTGATACTATATATCCCGCGTTATATGTATCTCTATTTCTTGGAGCCTATTACAAATTGTTTAAAGAAAATATTTTTCTTCTTATTCTTCCTTTAGCAGCCGGGTTTTTTGATATATTAGAAAATATTCAAGTAAGTTTACTTCTTTCTAATTTTCCAACACTCTCAAGTCAAAATATTTTTTATTCCAGTACATCTACATCTATCAAGTGGATAGTGATTGGAATTTCGCTTATTGTTCTTATTTATGGCTTCATACAAAAACAAAGGCAAATATAATTTAAAAATTGAACAACACTTTATCTCGAATTATTTTTTTTGTACCTGTAAGTACAGTAATTGTTGCTTATTTTTTATCTTCACTTGGTGGATACGTTGATAGGTGTGTCCCTTTTTTAGATGGGTGTACCTCTATTAGCAAAGTAGGTAGATATGGCGTTTCTTTCTACCTTTATAAAATACTTATTATCCCGTCTGTAATTTTGATGATAACTTTCTGGTACCAAGTTAATCAACATATTTATAAAAGTAAGTTACTTTTATTTCTAAATATAACTTCCTGTATTTTTTTAATTATTTATCTATCAGCTCTTGGCTTTGATGGAAAAATTTATAGATTCATGCGAGAGATTGGAATATTTGTATTTTTTGTATTCACCCCCGTGTGTCAGGTCTGGTTAACAATTTCTATTTCAAATGAAAAGATTAAAGCCAAAAACATTTTTTATATACTAATATTTTTGTATCTGGTTTGTCTGATTTCCTATTTATTCATTCTGCCTTTAGAAAATGCGAATTATGAAAATATTATAGAGTGGAATTTTGCACTTTTAATATTTCTATATTTTCCAATATTTTCAGGTTTATTGAATAAAATATAACACATTAATATTTTTATTTTTGTAGATAACCTTTCGCTTGTTTTTCTTTGATCTTCTTAAATGCAAATGTCATAGCAGAGTCTTTACTATCAAATTCTTTTACAATTTGATGAGGGTTCATAATTCCAATACGGCCATAGGTCACTGTTACATTATTTGATCTTTGGTTAATTTCCCAAAACTTGTGACTATTTTGTGAAGCATCATTAAATTCAAAATATTTATTCATTTATATCTCCTTAATTAGTTGTACTGTCCCCTATACGAACAAACCTCAGATTCCTTCCACTTAGATTAAACTCTGCTGTGGTTCTGAATTGCCCGCAGAAAACAGCGCATCGGACGAAACCCCAAATTCTTGACCTAAAATTACTCAATAAAATCAACGCCAGCCCCTATTCCATATACTTATTTTGTTGTGTCACCCCATTCGAAATAGGTATTACCGCATTTCTTCCTGTTCATAAGAATTACTGAAAAAAAGCCACATTTATTTGTGAGCAGGTATAATTAGTCATTGCTTTAATTCTTCCTTAAAAATTTTTCACGATCCGCTCCGTGGTGCGGACCCTGTGTAGTAAAATCAATGACTTAGTTATTTGAGTGACCATAACCGATCAAAACCCACATTTATTTGTGAGCAGGTATAATCAGTTATTGCTTTAAACTGTCCGCGGAAAACAGGGCATAGCATGTAATTCCAAACTCCAGCCCATAATATCTATTTGATTGTTAACAAGTCATAATTTCAACATATAAATCTAATTCTTTGACATATGCCTGTTACGCCATTTCATATAGTTGCTGGAGTCGTAGTAAAATCGGTAAAGCCAAAATACTTTAGTTGGACGGTATTTGCCCTAGCCAATGTCTTAATTGATACTGAAGCTGTATATTACTTTTTCACAACAGGAATACCTCAGCACAAGTATTTCCACACGTGGATAGGGGCAACAGTAATTTTGATCTTTTGTGCTTTGCTTGGTAAATATCTTTGCCAGTTTTGGTTATGGATTTGGAATAATATTTTTTTAAACAGAAGATATTTTCCATACCTTCAAAATTTTAGATCCGGAACTAAAATTGACTCTGTGTCTGCTTGGGTAGGAGCAACGGTTGGAGCCTATACTCATATAATCTTAGATAGTTTTGTAAACTTAGATATGAAACCTTATTTCCCCTTTTCAGATGAAAATCACTTACTGGGGCTAATCTCCTTAAAAAACACATATTATCTATGTATAGGACTTTTTGTTATTGGGATGATGATGTATATTTATAAAATCCTTAAAAAGAAATGATGCTTATCATTTTTTTTATTCTTACCGCAGCAGCGTATGCAGTACAGCAAATTCTTTAAATAATAAGTGATTAATAATTAATTAATTAATGGTAACATAATTCTATGTTTTATGTTGATGATTTAGATAAGGACTTAAGACTATTAATAAATCAAAAATTCAATGAGAGAGAATTATACATAAACAAACACGTTGAAACAATTCACTGTCCCTTACATCTTTTTATAGATGGAAATCATTTATACAAAAATTCAAAAGAAGACCTCAAAGGATGGCTTGATCACTTGAACAGGCTGCATGATGTAGCCCCTTATTTTCAAGAAATATCTACACCGGAAGCATACGGTGAAGACAATCAATTCATTCACTGGGATTACGAAATGTTTAGAGGTGATAGGAATTACTGGGAGAGCAGGAATAATGATTTTAAATTTTCAAAAGATAAACACCTGAGGTATTGCTCGTTGTTTCTTCAAACTGCAGTAAATCTAATCAGAAAAGATATCGAAGAGAAATTAATCCATAATTTAATAGAACAAAAAAAAGTGCATTCTAAGAAACACGTGCTTAATAATACCGAATTTAATAATTTAAAAGAAAGATTATTTGGCCAGAGATCTTTTTTTACTAATAACGATAGATGGTTCTTTGACGATTTTTCCTATGCTACCATGAGGATGGGAACCGAACAGGATAAAGATAAATTTAATCGGGATTTAAAAGACTTTGAAAATTTTTTAAAAACTGCAAAAAAATTAACTGAATTTAATAATTTATCTTTTATGGGTAGCGAAGTTGAGAGACGTCAAAAATTCCATCAATATTTTACATATAACAAATCTGATAAAGAGTCTCAAAAAAGATTTTATAAGATACTTAAATCATGGAATTCTACAGAAGATTTAAAGCACTTAGAAAATACTGAATCTCAAATATATAGAATAAAATTTACCACTAAGTACAATCTATACAAAGGATCATTAAGAAGTGATAGACTTCTTAAAAGTTTGAGTCATATAGAAAATAAGTCAACTAAAATCAGCACAAAACAATGGTGTAGAGAAAATAAAAAGTTAATTTCAACCGGTAAAATGTTATGGAATGAAAAAAGCAGTAAACCGACTAGTATTACTGGGATTCATGATTTTTATTTGTCTTTGAAAAACTTATACAAAAAAGGAAATTTTCATATCAAAGATAGAATTACAAAATGGGATATTGTTGGAAACGAAGGTCATTATAAAGTTGTGCCTGCAGAAAAGGGCGTTGATACTGCACTATCTAACGATGTAATGAAAGAACTTTATAAGGGAGAAGAAAAAATTATTTGTATAATTACGAACGACATGGATTTTACATCTACACTGGATAGTATTGAAGAAGAGGAAGCTAAAAGTGAGGCTAAAATTAAACAAACGTATCTATGTTCTGCTCATAAGAAATCAAGAATTCCAAAAGAATTAAAACAATATGATGTTAACTTTGTTTTCCCAAAAGATGAAATTAGTCACACTGTTTTATCGCATGAATTATGGCGTGATCCGTTACCAGATTATAGTTACATGGTAGATGAAAATGCGAAAAAAAGATTGAAGCAAAAAATGGAAAACACAATAACAATGTACAAGAATGCAGTTGTAGAAATGGAACAAAATTATCAAATTAAAAAGAAGAAACTAGATGATGTTTTAAAACAAATTGATAAAATTTTTAATCAACTAAAGGACTCAAGGTTTTAAAGCTTTTTGTAGTTCCCATGGATATTAAAGATACAGTTAAATCCTCGATAAAAAATCTTGATAAATATCCTAAATGGCTAGTTAGTAAGTACAAATCATTTGTAAGGGAAAAGGCTATTGAGAGAGTTAAAAAAGAACTCAAGCTAAGACAAAAAGATATGTCTGATTTTACTGATGACGAAATGGAGTCATTGCTAGCTGACGAAGAAAGAGAAGTTGAAAAAAAATATAAATTTAACTCTCTTTACGCAATGCTTGCAATACTGGGTATCAACGTTTTTTAATGCTTAAAACCGTCATTAAGCTATTGGTTGCTACAAGTATATATCGCTGGGCTAAACCAAAATTTAAAAGTTTAGTTATTTTATTAAGTATTGTCTTGCTCACTCTTTATTTACACAGTGAATATTTGGATTGGTCAGATAGAACCAACAATGAAAAATATATCGGTCTTTCTTATATTATAAAAAACCTGCTACTCTTTTTATCTTTAGGGTTTTATTTACTGCTGCTTAGAATTCAATATTTAAAATCAACTGAGGAAATCACTCAAGAAAAACAAATTGGTGATGGGTTTGATAAATTTAGGAATAAAGACAAACTTAAAACCAAAAGCCAGCAAATTCTTGATAATAAAGACTAGTGTCTAAAGTGGCGTATTCCGGTAAATACCATTGAAATTCCCGCCTTGTCAGCAGCTTCTATTACTTCATTGTCTTTCACCGATCCACCCGGTTGAATAACAGCGGTTGCTCCTGAAGAAATGGTCACAAGAAGACCGTCAGGAAATGGAAAAAAAGCATCGGATGCGACAACTGAATCTTTAAGGGAATTTTCTTCTATCTCCTCCATTTCACTATTTTTTTGTGAAGCAATTTTAGCACTATCCACTCGGCTCATCTGACCAGCCCCAATGCCAATTGTTTTTTTATTTTTTACATAAATAATTGCGTTTGACTTTACATGTTTGCAAACTTTGAATGCAAATAGCATGTCTTCAATTTGATCTTCACTTGGTTTTTTTTGTGTAACAACTTTTAAATCAGACTTTGAAGTCTCTTCATTGTCATTTGATTGAAGAAGAATTCCCCCCTCAATACTTTTATAGTTTTGTGAATTGTTTTTTTCGTGGAGTGAAGACAAAATCAAAACACGTAAATTATTTTTTGTTTTAAAAATTTCTTTAGCTTCATCTGTGACACCTGGCGCAATAATAACTTCTGTGAATATTTTTATAATCTCTGTAGCAGACTCTTTATCAATAGTTTGATTGAGTGCAACAATTCCACCAAATGCACTCGTCGTATCGCACGAGTATGCTTTTGTGTATGCATCACACAATGATGCTCCACTAGCAACACCGCAAGGATTGGCATGCTTGATAATCGCAACGGTTGGTATTGCTTCATCAAATTCTTTAATTAATTGCAAGGCCGCATCGGCATCATTAATATTGTTATAACTTAACTCCTTGCCTTGTAATAATGTTGCGTACGGAATCCCTGAATGCTGTATTGGTGATTTGTAAAGACTTGCTGACTGATGAGGATTTTCTCCATAGCGGAGTGCAGATGACAGGCTGCCTGCAGTTGAGAAATTTTTTACTTGTTCATTTGTGTTTCGATGAAACCAATTGCTGATAAGAGAGTCATAATAAGCTGTGGTTGAAAATGTTTTTGCTGCGAGTTGTTTTCTAAATTCTAGAGTAGTCGATCCATGATTTTGATTCATCTCATCAATAAGTTCGTCGTAATCGCTTGCGTCAGTTACCACAGTGACAAACTTGTGATTCTTCGCAGCTGAGCGCA
The DNA here is from genome assembly GCA_902604225.1 of uncultured Pelagibacteraceae bacterium. Classification (GTDB taxonomy): domain Bacteria; phylum Pseudomonadota; class Alphaproteobacteria; order Pelagibacterales; family AG-422-B15; genus CACNXQ01. The sequence goes on from CACKXV010000012.1 coordinate 17,960, forward strand.
ACATCGCAGGTCCGCCAATGTCTATATTTTCGATGCAAATTTCCTCATTTTCTTGAGTGTTTATGGTCTCTTCAAAGGGATAAAGGTTAACAATGATCAAATCAATATCTTCAATGCCATGCTCTGTTTGAGACTGAACATGATCTTTATCATCTCTCTTAGCAAGCAATCCTCCATGAACATTTGGATGTAATGTCTTCACACGTCCGTCCATCATTTCTGGAAAATTTGTTAGCGTGGAGACATCCATGACATCAACACCCATTTCAGCAATGGCTTTTGCTGTACCGCCGGTTGAAATTATTTTCACCCCATGGTCTTTAAGTGAGCGAACAATTTTTTCTAAACCTGATTTATCTGAAACAGATATCAGCGCCGTTTTTATTTTGACGTCCAAGTTAATGGCCTCTTAATTTTTCAATATTATTTGCGTATTCATCTGGACCACCTTTGAATGTTGTGGTACCAGCTACAATCATGTTTGCCCCAGCATCAATGACTGATTGAATATTTTCAAAATTGACTCCCCCATCAATTTCTAAATCAATTTCCCTACCCGATTGATCAATTTCTTTTCGAAGCTTTTCAAGTTTATCAAGTGCGGTTGGAATAAATTTTTGTCCACCAAAGCCTGGATGCACACTCATTACCAAAATAAGATCCAATTGATCCATAAATGGTTTTACGACTTCCCATTCTGTATCGGGATTAATCGCAAGGCCAGCTTTCACGTTTAATGATTTTATTTTATCAATACAGGCTTGTGTATCGTCATTGGCTTCAGGGTGAACGGATACAATGTCAGCTCCCGCTTCGACAAACTTTTCAATATAAGGTTGAACAGGATCGATCATTAAGTGAACATCAAAAGGAAGGGATGATTTATCTCTGATTGATTTTACAATGTCAGGTCCAATAGTTAAGTTTGGCACAAAGTGACCATCCATGACATCAACATGAATATAGTCTGCACCCGCTTTGGTGATGTTGACGACTTCCTCGCCCAATGATGAAAAATCAGATGCTAGTATCGAAGGTGATATTTTAACCGACATGTGTAAGAAGCATTATTTCTCTGTATAACAGAAACCCCATTTGTTTCCCACTATTTTTCATGCTTTGATAACTCAAAATTTAAGACTAAATTAAGCATTATGAGCGATAAAAAAACTGAGGTTGTTGAGGATACAGAAGACAAGAAATCTGCCTCAAAACTCCCTAAAAAGAAAAAGGAAATAGGTGGGACTGATGGTCCTGAGCCAACCCGTTTCGGTGATTGGGAAAAAAAGGGAATTACCTCAGACTTCTAAAAGTGGAGTCTTCTATGACCCAAATCTATTTTCATAAACTTCTTTGATTTCGTTCGGCCATACTTCTTTCATATACGATACCAATTCCCAAACCTCCTTATCAGAAAGACCTGAGTTGCCGAGCATCTTTCCTTCATAATTCGGATCAAAACTTGTGAAGCCATATTTTATGACTCTGTATAAATATTCTGGTGAATGATGCCATGTATGAGCCGTGCCATTTAATGGAGGCGCAAGTCGATGTCCGTCCTCATCAAGTTGATTTTGCCATCCAACTAGACCTTGTAAATTTTTACCATGACAGGACGCGCAATTATTTTGATAAAGAGACACTACAGCAGGAGATGTCTGCGCATTAACCATTTCAATTCTACTCTGTGTATCTTTGTTATCAGGCATCATCATAAAATATAAGCCAATGATGATTATTGCTGTAATTAATATGTAGAGTGAATTCTTCTTAGTCACGTTAAATTAAATAATTTGATAAAAATCAACATCAAGAAGAATTTTTAAGGACTATTTAAAGCTGCTGATCAAATGTAGACGGCTTCCAGTCCTTGGGAGCAAGCTCTAAATCTTCAAATTGAAAGGCAGGCGCAACCGTACATCCAATTAAGCTATATGACCCAGTAGACTTCAAGGCAAACCAAGTACCTTTTTCAACAGTATACATAAAATTATTATTGGACCCTATTTCATCAATCTGAAATTCTACGCCATCTTTTGAGGTGTATACGTTGAGAGGACTGCCAGAGTAAAAGTGTAATGTTTCCGTTTTTGTTATTCTATGCCAATGAGAATTTTCATGTTCTTCTAATAAAAAATATATGTGAGTGACATCGTCATTTCTAAAAATCTCAACATAATGTCCACCCTCAGGATGAGGCTCCATTTTGTGTTCTTCTATTAAACTTTTAATAAGATCTTTATCACTCATGATGAGTAAGCTTATACAAGAGATATGATTTATCCAATCACCTTTTCTATAATTAATTGAAAGAACATAAAGAAACCATATTCTAAACAAAATAAAGGCGGGTATGTCACTTAGAATTTCCTTAACTGAAAGGAATCATAATGAATCAAAAAAACTTTATTACACGACGCTCTCATTCAAATGAAGCAACTCTTTTTATCAATCCACAAAAAACAACAATAATTAAAAAGTCAAAAAAGCCAAGAATGGTTTTCAGCCTCTTCATCGTATTACTGATATTTTCATCAATTATTGGTATTTCTGCTTATGCCGATGACGTAAAGCATACTGAAAAATTCTGGCTTATTGATAAGGCGAAAACAGCTCCTATTATTTTCATAGCTACAAAAGGGGAAATCCAAAAAGATGATTTTCTAACATTTTTATTAGATAGCGATAATTGCGAGGAGATTGGACTTTCATTCCAAATAACAAGTGAAATGGAGTCTATTCCAACAAATGACGATATTTTCCAAGTATTGGTGAAACATAACCCCGGTTATGAGTATACAACAAAGGCAGGTATTGTAGATACATATGATTTAGGCAACTCATTTTATACCCAATTCATGTTTGCCAATATTCTCTCTGTTCAGGAAGTGTTAAAGGCACTCAGTCAAAAGGAAAGTTTTGAAATTGAGTTACAGTATTCAGATGAAGGGGGTCTTGCTGACCCTTATTTATTCTTTGATATCATGACCAATAAATGGGACTTGAGTGAGTTTAAAAAACATCTATTAGAAGCTCAAAAAAAGTGTCGTTATCAATACTTTGATACTGAAGAGATATAATGGAAGAATTAGATGTAGCTTTAAATCTCATATTTTTTGTAATGACAATTTTTGATTTGGTTGAAGTCAATATTTTATTAATTGAGGGATAAGATAATATATGGACACTAGTTTAGAAAGTATAGTTGGCTTAATTATTTTTATTTACAATATTTTGAATGGTGGATACGGGGTAGCTTAGTAGAGAAAAAGTAACTTTACTAATTTTGTTTATGATTGTCAGTAAATGTTAAAGTATATTACCTTTTTAAGTTTTGTATTTATCTCGTTTAGTACACAACATCATAATGCAGTTTCAGATGACTGCAAAAAAGACATAATACCAGTTTACAAAACAGACGTCCCTGACGAATTTCAAGCAGAAGTTATACTAAACTCTTTTTTAAAAGATCAAATAATTGATGATATGAAATCTTGGTTTGTTGAGTCGCATTTCCCCTATGGGAATACAACTGTATGGCACAAAATTAATCTTGTTACCTCAACTATTGATCTCAATAATTTTGGTATTGATGAAAAACTTGTGATGGTTTATTATGATAGTCAGAATTACTGTGGTATCGGTGGGCAATGTTCAACTTACTTATTAAGGAAGATAGATGGCGAATGGACAAAAATTGAACATTGGCATGAAGTAAAGTGGGAGATAGTTTACCTAGATAGCTGTAACGACAAATTATTATATATACTTTTAAATAAAGGTAACGATTTTGGTGCACCAGGCCCCGATCATGGAAGGGTTATCAGAATTAACATAAGTTGAGTAATAGCTTACTTGTTCATTCGATTGTCGATCAGATCATCGACTACTGCTGGTTCGGCTAAAGTAGATGTATCGCCAAGATTGCTGTATTCATTTTCAGCAATCTTTCTTAAAATTCTTCGCATGATTTTACCAGATCGTGTCTTTGGAAGACCGGGTGCCCATTGAATAAGATCAGGGGATGCAATTGGTCCGATTTCTTTTCGAACCCAAGCAACCAACTCTTTATATAATTCATCGGATGTTTCCTCACCCGCGTTTAAGGTTACGTAAGCGTAAATTCCCTGACCTTTAATGTCGTGAGGATAACCAACAACAGCGGCTTCACTGACCTTTGGATGTGCAACTAAAGCAGACTCAACTTCGGCCGTTCCCATACGGTGACCGGAGACATTAATCACATCATCAACACGTCCGGTGATCCAATAGTAACCATCTTCGTCACGCTTGCACCCATCGCCGGTGAAATACTTTCCATCAAATTGAGAGAAATAAGTTTCAATAAATCTTTTGTGATCCCCGTATACGGTTCGCATTTGTCCTGGCCAAGAATCTGCAAGACACAACGATCCTTCACAGGCGCCTTCTAATATATTTCCCTCAGCATCCATGATCTCAGGCTGGATACCAAAGAAAGGTTTCGTTGCAGATCCTGGTTTTTGAGCAATAGCTCCAGGAAGAGGTGAAATTAAGATGCCTCCAGTTTCTGTTTGCCACCATGTATCGACAATGGGACATTTTTTTTCACCAACGACATTATAATACCACATCCAGGCTTCTGGATTGATCGGCTCACCCACAGTACCGAGTAATTTTAGAGATGATCGACTTGTTTTTGTTACCGGCCCTTCGCCTTCACGCATGAGAGCGCGAATAGCTGTCGGTGCTGTGTAGAAAATATTTACTTTGTGTTTATCAACCACTTCCCAGAAACGAGATGCACTTGGATAATTAGGGACCCCTTCAAACATCACGGTAATTGCACCATTAGCGAGCGGTCCGTAAACAATATAACTATGTCCTGTGACCCAACCAACATCAGCCGTGCACCAATAAACATCACCTGGTTTGTAATCAAATACATATTGATGCGTCATGGACGCGTACACCATGTAACCACCTGTAGTATGCATGACACCTTTTGGTTTTCCTGTAGAGCCCGATGTATAAAGAATAAATAAAGGATCCTCTGCACTCATTTCTTCTGGTGGGCAGTCATCTGATGCATCACTTAATAATTCATGATACCAAACATCACGGTCATCATGCCAATCGATTGCGCCACCTGTTCGCTTTACGACAATACAATGTCTCACACCACCTGAGATGTTGATGGCATCATCCGTATTCTTTTTTAGAGGAATTGGTTTACCGCCTCTTAAACCTTCATCAGCCGTTATAACAATATCTGATTTACAATCACTGATGCGTCCTGCAAGTGAGTCAGGAGAAAAACCACCAAAGACAACTGAATGGATGGCACCAATACGTGTGCATGCAAGCATGGCGTAAGCCGCTTCAGGAATCATTGGCATATAGATCGTTACGCGATCACCTTTTTTTACACCAAGGGATTTCATGCCATTAGATAATTTTGAAACTTCTTTATGAAGCTCCTTATAAGTAATGTGTTTTGAATCTTTTGGATCATCACCTTCCCAAATGATGGCGGTCTGATCCCCTTTATCTTTTAAATGTCGATCGATGCAATTGGCTGACGCATTAAGTGCGCCATCTTCGTACCATTTGATTGAAAAGTTATCTTTGTTGAATGAAACATCTTTCACTTTTGTATACGGCTTCATCCATTCTATGCGTTTGCCGTGTTTGTTCCAAAAATCTTCGTTGTTGTTGAATGATGTTTCATACCACTCATTATATTTATCTTGATTAATCTGTGCGTTGGTAGCCCAATCGGCACTGACATCAAATTTTTCATTATCGCTCATAAACCAAATATCTTATTTGATACCGCCTAGATTGCAAATAATAGTCCAGGACTTCTTATCGATGGGCATTACGGATAATCGAGACTGTTTAACTAATGCAAGGTGATTAAGCCTTTTGTCACTTTTTATTTGATCGAGATTCACTCTTTTTTTTACTGGTTTCACCGCACTTACGCGAACCATACCAAAGCGTTTGGACTTGTCCGTTGGATCAGGGTGATACTCTTTAACAACTTCGACAATGCCAACAACATCACGCTCTTTTACTGAATGATAAAAGAAACAAAGGTCACCCTTTTTCATTTTTTTCATGTTGTTAGACGCTTGATAATTTCTTACACCATCCCAGCCTTCACCTTTGGCGCCAGCTTTGACTTGCTGCTCCCAGGACCATGTTTCAGGTTCAGATTTCATTAACCAATATTGCATTATTATTCCTTTGTTATGGGTCTATTTAAAAGTTCTTGAATAGCAAGATCAATATTTTTTTTACGGTACAAGACTCTATAGACAGCTTCATTAATGGGTAAATCTAATTTTTCTCTATCTGCAAGTTTTTTTAAAGCCCGAACAGTAAATACTCCTTCAGCAATTGAAAATTTTTTTTGAATAATCTCATTTAATGTTTTTCCTTTTGCTAAATCAATTCCAAGAGAAAAGTTTCTGGATTCTTTAGAAGAACAAGTAAGAAATAAATCGCCCATACCCGAAAGACCAGCAAGAGTATTTCTTTTTGCATTCATTGATTTTGCAACCGTTGTTATTTCAGCGAAGCTTCTTGAAATGATTGAGGCGACAGCATTATCTCCGTATTTTTTTCCAACAACTATACCACTGGCAATGGCATATATATTTTTTAGTGCACCTGCAATTTGCGACCCAATAATATCATTGGATAAATAGGGTCTTAGTGTTGACGATTTAATGAGTGCTGCAATTTTTTTTGATACTTCTTCACTCTTTGAAGCGACAGTTGTTGCAGCAGGTAGTCCCTTTGCGATTTCTGCAGCAAAGTTTGGTCCTGAGATAATTGCAGTTTTATTTTTTGGAAAGATTGAAGATACAATCTGACTTGGTAATTTTAGGCTGTTCATTTCTAGTCCTTTTGAACAACAAACAAAAATCGTTTTATCGTTTAGGGAATTTTTTAATTTAATTAAAACCCCAGAGAGATATTGAACTGGAATTACTAAAAATAAGATCTCGCATTCAGAAACATTATTGATTTCTGTCGTGCAGTTTATTTTTTTGCTTAATTTAATCTTTGGGAGAAATCTTTTATTTTCTCTATTCTTTTTAATGTTATCGCAGACACTTTTTTCTTTAGCCCAGATTGTTATATGTTGTTTTTGGGCTAATATATTTGCAAGCGCTGTACCCCACGCACCAGCTCCGATGACGC
>CACKXV010000013.1 GCA_902604225.1 uncultured Pelagibacteraceae bacterium
AAATTGGCTTAAGCAGACCCTCTTTCCACGCACTGCCATCGCCAATTATGGAACCATCATAGTCAGTTCCGCCCCATGCTACATCCATCCAGCCATAATTAGTACCTTTTACAACCTCACCAAAGAAGTCTCCCCCTTTTGGTCCGTGGTTTGTGATATAAATTGAATTATCATTTGAATTTAATGCTATTCCTTGAGGATTCCTCAATCCAATTTGGTAAACTTCTGGGAGCCAGTCTGGCATAGATGAATATGGATTATCCTCAGGTGATGAACCATCTCGATTTATTCTTATAATCTTGCCTATATGATTCGTGGGATCTTGAGTGAAGCTGCCTTGTGCTCTCTCGCCTACACTTGCATACAAAAGATCTTCTTTGATCATTAATCGAGAGCCCCAATGTATATTGTCCCAAAGAGGTGGTTGTGACTGAAAAATATTTTGCAAACCAACCAATTGATTGCCTTGAATAAATCCTCTTGCAATAGACGTACTAGTTTTGTCATTACCCATATCTTCTGTATAACTAACAAATATTTCTTCGTTACTGTACAAGATATCAAGCATTCCTGCTTGCCAATGAGGTTGGACAACTTTGAGTTCATGATCAAAATTGATTACTTCTTTTGTTTTCAAATTAATTCTTAAAATTTCACCAGTTTTTTGAGTGAGGAACAATTCATTGTCATTGATGAAACTCATGCCCCATGGCTTAGTCAAATTATCGATTACTTTTTCAAGCTTATACTCTGATGCATATGAAATTGATGAAAATAAAATGTATATAAAAGTAATTATTAATATTTTCATAATAATTAGTTTATTTTGTTTACTGCAAATTCTTCAAGCTGTTCTTTAGTTACATAAGATAAGGCATTTAAATGACAACTCTCTAAATACACACGAGGTGCTACTCCAGCATCGTAAGCCTCTTTCCATCTGAGGGCACATAAGCACCATCGATCACCTTCTTTTAAACCAGGAAAATTAAATTCAGGTCTTGGCGTAGATAAATCATTTCCCATTGCTTTACTGAAAGTAAGAAAATCCTCTGTGATTTCAGCACAGACTACATGACTTCCAAAGTCGTGTTCATCGGTATTGCAAAAACCATCACGAAAATAACCAGTCACTGGATCATGACAACAGGCTTCTATTTTATCCCCAAATATATTGATAACTTCTGCTTTGCTCATCATGTTAAATTAGGTCAAAAGGTATATATTTCCAACTATAAACAACGGTATTTGAAGCCCAAAATTGGTTAATATAGCTCTATCTGCCGTCATATATCCGACAGCGGTCCAACCAATGGCTCCTGTTCCGTGAACAAATATATTTAATGGGTAAATGTTAAGATTTGTTAGTAAAATTCCTACAAGGATAAAGCAAGTACTGCCCCATTTAATATAATTAACCATAATTTACTCCTATTTATTTTTTTAAAGTATTATAACATTACTCTCATAATTTTATAAATTTACAATACTCTAACTATAGGAACATCATGATTAAAACGAAAATTACAGACATGTTTGGAATTGAACATCCAATTATACAAGGTGGAATGCACTACGTTGGTTTTGCTGAAATGGCAGCTGCAGTTTCTAATGCAGGTGCACTTGGTATTATCACCGGCTTAACACAAGAGTCCCCAAAAGCTCTAGCAAATGAAATAGCAAGATGTCATGATATGACTGACAAACCTTTTGGAGTGAATCTAACTTTCTTGCCTGGATTTGCTAATCCTGATTATCCTGGATACATTGAGTCTATCGTTAAAGGAGGAGTAAAAATTGTTGAAACAGCTGGAAGGAGTCCAGAAAAATTTATGCCTTTATTAAAAGATGCTGGCATAAAAGTAATTCACAAATGTACTTCTGTTAGGCATTCCTTAAAGGCTGAAAAAATTGGTTGTGATGCAGCAAGTGTTGATGGTTTTGAATGTGGAGGCCATCCAGGTGAAGACGATATTCCTAATATGATCCTACTGCCAAGAGCTTATGAAGAATTAACAATTCCTTTCGTGGCTTCAGGTGGCATGGGTAACGGACAGCAATTGGTTGCCGCGCTTGCAATGGGCGCTGAAGGCATAAACATGGGAACACGATTTATTGCAACGAAAGAAGCTCCAGTTCATCAAAACGTTAAAGATGCACTTGTAAATGCCAGTGAACTTGATACAGAACTGATTATGAGACCTCTTAAAAATACTGAGAGAGTTCTTAAAAATGATGCAGTTACTCGAATCTTAAATAAGGAAAAAGAACAGGGCGATAATCTTCAGATTCAAGATATTTTTGGCGAGGTTGCTGGAGTATATCCAAAAATTATGCAAGAGGGAACGATGGAAGCAGGCGCTTGGAGTTGTGGGATGGTTGCAGGATTGATACACGATATTCCAACATGCAAAGAACTTGTGGATAGAATTATTTCAGACGCTGAAAGCATTATCAACGATCGACTATCAAAAGTAAAAATTGCTTAAATATTAGTACCAATTTTAACTATTTTTTTACTACCAAGATACACTAGTAATTCTGTGCAAATGACTATTGATAAAGACAGAATTGTTGCGTCAATCGAAAGATCTCTAAAATTTTATGAGTATGAACTAACGGTTCCGTTGACTAATTTTATTTTCAGAACGCCTTTACATTGGAACGTAATGCTCATCATTGCGCTTGCAACATTTAAAGATGAGTATGTTACTTCTTTTCAAGACATTTGTAAGTCAATACCGTCTAAAGTAGGATCAAAATCTTCAATTCAATCAATTATTGAAAATGGTATTCAGGAAGGTTTTATATTTAAGGCGCCGTTAATAAAAGATATGAGAATTAAATCGCTTACTCTTACAGATAAAGCAAAGAAAGATTTTGAAGCCTGGTTAAAAGCTGATGCTGAAACTTATACACCACTAGCCTTATCGGCACCGTTTTAAATTTATCGAATTACTTTTTTTCTAGTTCCTGGTTCAGGTGGTTTTTCAGCTCCTCCTGCAAAGCACTGAGCGATGGACATCCATTCATTTGCGACATCTCCCACTAGTTTTAAGTTAACGTCTTTTATATTTCGTACTTGGGTAACAACTTGACAAAATTCTTCAGCTAATCCCTCTATTATATTTTCATTTGCTGGATCGTTGAATTCCCAAATCTCTCCAGATGGTGAAGTCAGTTTTAAATATGGAGTTTCTTTTGGTAATGGCTTTTGATGAACTGTGTAACACCACTTAAATGTATTATTTCCGATAATAACGATATTCTTAATTCTATCTTCATTAATACGATCGACGCCAAGAGTGTCATAAAGTTCTTGCGCGTGTGCCCATGTTTCCATGTGTCTTGCACTTATCGAGGACCGGGCACTCATATCAGGTCCCATCCATTTAACTCTTTTTTTTGGATCTGCGACAGCAAACCTTGTTGTCATATCTTCATAATAATTTTTCCAGATGTCTAATAATTCTTTTCCTTGCTTACCTTCAGTAATAGTTTCTTCAAACTGGTTCATGGTTGATCCTTTACCTAGCATTTCAAGTGCTGCGTTTGCAAAATTTTTCCACTCCTCACCATCTTTTAGTGACAAATCTGCAGCATGATTCCATACATGAAGGTGACCGATTACATTGTTAATCGTCCATCCTTTAAATTGAGTTTTCTCATTAAAATCATTGTCTGATAAATTTGACAGTAAATCGTATACTGCATTACTTTCTTCGCAGAAATCATAGGCTTGCTGTAAAGATATTTGAGTATCAGTCATTTTGACCACTTTGGCTTTCTTTTTTCAATAAATGAAGATATTCCTTCTTTACCTTCATCACTCAGCATTCTCTCAGCAAATCCCTTTGCTGCAAATTCTACCATTTCTTTTCGTGTTAAGTGTCGCGTGGCTAAAACAATTTCTTTTGTTACTGCGTTGGCGCCAGGTGCACATTTGAGAACGCCTTTCTTTATATCTGTCTCTATAACCTTTAAATCATCTGCATCTTTTGCAACAAAGTCAGCTAGACCCATTTCATGTGCTTCTTTTCCAGTAAATCTTGCTGCTGTCAGCATAATTCTTCTAGCCTTTGCAAGGCCAATTCTTTGAGAAACAAATGGTGCAATTTGCGCGGGAGGAATACCAAGTGTAGTTTCAGTCAAAGCAAATTTACAATCTTCTGTGACAACAACAATGTCACCTGCGCATAACATTCCTAGTCCTCCAGCCATGGCAGCTCCTTCAGCCAGCATAATTACTGGTTTGGGATATGAGTTAATCATATCAAAAAATAATCCTGTCATTTCACTCGCATGATGTACGTCTTTCAAGCCTTGCTCACCTCCCTGGAAACCTGTTTTAAACATCTTTAAATCGCCACCAGCACAAAATATACCCCCTTCGCCTCTGAGAGTTACGCCTCTAACACTCAAATCATCTCTAACAGTGTCAAAAATATTCTTTATGTCGGTGGTCAATTCTTCTGTAAGAGCATTTCGCTTTTCAGGTTGATTAAATGAAATAGTTAACCATTCATCTTCTAATTGTACGTTACAAGCTTTGGTGTTTGGTAAATTACTCATGATAAATCATATCAGTTTTTCTAAAGTATCATAATTATAAATATTCTTGGTTCTTCTCATAGCTATATTTGTATTTTTTAGTAAGTAGTCTCTGACATTTTTTAATAAAGGATTGGTCAAATGATTTACGTAGCCTTGAAGTGCTGAAGAACTTTTTATGTAATTTACTCTTTTTCTTCTTAGGTCATTATATTTCTCTTGCGCCAAGTCATAGCTTGGTAATTTCAAAAGTAGTTTGCCAAGAACAAAAGCATCCTCAAAGGCCATTGCCCCGCCCTGCCCTAAAAAAGGCATCATGGGATGAGCAGAGTCTCCTAAAAGAGTAATATTGCCTTTTGAAAAATTGTTTAATTTATTTCGATCATATAAACCCCATCGAAATACTTTTTCTGAAGATTTAAACAATGAATGTATAAAATCTCCATAATCAGATAAATCACTTATTAATTGATCATGAGTACCCTCTTCTCTCCATGACTCATTATTTTGAGCATTATTCCTTACGACTCCTATAAAACTTGTTTCAAGAGCATTGTTGATAGGATAGCAAACAATATGACTTCGTGGTCCGAGGTAAATGTTTATTCTTTTGCTATCTGACGTACCGATACCTCTCCAAGCAGTATATCCAGTAAATCTCGGTGAATCATTTTTGATATAATTTGACCTTACAAAGGATTTAATTCCGTCACAGCCAGCAATAAAATCAACACGGGCTTCATTTCCGTTCTGAAAAAGAAGTTCTTTCTCGTTTCTAATCTTAACCAGCTCATGTGAGAATTCTATTTTTCCACCAAGTGATAAATACTTATCAAGCAGATGTTTAATCAATATCTTTCTATTTGTAGTAATAAGCATGCCGAATTCTCTTACATTGACTTCTCTGATTACTTTGCCCACATTATCTCTCCACACAATATCAATAGGAAGACAAGATTCTTTTTTAACTTTTTCTAAAATTTCTATTTCATCTAATAAAGAAATAATATTTGGAGAAAGAGAAATGCCAGCACCATAGTTACTAGGACCGTCTGACTTCTCATAAATAGTACAATTTTGTGAACCCTTTGCTAATATGCAACCTAAAGTAAGGCCAGATATTCCAGCACCAATGATTCCAATCTTATTTGTCATTCTATCTCTATAAATAAAATTAGTTTTTCCTTTGATTTAATCAAACATTTATCAGAAATAATTCGATTGCTTATACCGTGAGAAAATGAATTTAGTTTTTGATCAGATAAGTTGTATTCAAGGCCTGATGTTGTAATTCTGTTATCATCTATCAAAGAGATCATGGATAAGTTTCTGTTTTTCTTTTCTAAGATTTCTTTACTTTCTCTAACAAAAAGTATCTGAAAGAAATTAGTAACCATTTCAATGTTGATAGCATCTGAATATTGTTGCGCAATCATTATATTAGCCAAATTGTGATCGTCTCTTTCACCTGTTGCGCCAATTATAAAAATATTCTTAATATTTTTAGCAATACAATAGTCCAATGACTTCTCTAGATCAGTTTTGTTTTGATCATTCTCATTTACGATTGTGCTTTTATGGCTGACTGTATTAATTTCAATTGTATCCAAGTCACCAATAATGATATCTGGCTCAACATCTAATTCTTTGAAGAAACTTAAATTTGAATCAACACAAATTCTTAGATTATTTTGCACAATGAGTTGCTTTGCATAATTTGAAACAGGTTTTTCACCGTTTGCGACTAAAACAGCTGATGTACTCAAAATTAAAGCACTTAGTAATTGATTGGGCCTGAGATTACGTTGAACCTCTCATCTTGAACCTGGAAAAAATATGAAATATTACTTCCTTGTCTTTTGTTTTCATTAAATGTCACAGATCCAAGTTTTAATGGATCTTCAAAATCTTTTAATGTTTCCAACGCAGCGATAAAGGTTTCAACAGTTAAGTCTTGGCCAGCTCTTTTGATGCCTTCGACGACCATGTCAGCAAATATATATCCATATATTGCACCGGTATTTGGCTCCGTACCATATAATGAATTAAACTTATCCCACCATGCTCTCTCATCACTATTGGCCGTATCATAATATGGAAAGACAAGGGAGTTTAAACAGTATAAGCCATTCATTACACCATTAGGCTGTTCTGCAACGACGGTATAGTAACTTGCAGATGTAGCTACAAAGTCAACATCCGTCCAATTAATTTCTTTAGACTTCATGAAAGGTAATATGGTCGTTCGTACTATTGTGCCCATAGCAACCAAATCACATCCTGCATTTGATAATTTTTTTATTTGAGCAGTGAAATCAGTATCGGTCGGCTTAGCTGAGGCACTTTCAACGATTATCATTCCCATTGCTTTTACTTGATCGTATGCAGCATCAACGATCTCTTGTCCAAAATCTGTATCCTCATAAAGTATGCATACAGCTTCACGATTATTATTTTCAACTAAATACTTAATACCTGTTCTAATTTGGTCATAATAAGTTGAGCCAGATGTAAATTTTAATCGATCAAAAGGATCAAACATAGATCGTGCGGCCGTAAGTGGAAATAAGTTGGGTACATTCATCGCTAGTTGATCAGTCATCACAGCATTATTCATGGGAGTGCCCAAAGATCCCATCATAAATGCAATTTTGTCTTTTCTAAGCAATTTATTGGCAGCCTGTACCGCTCTTGGTACAGTATATTGATGGTCTTCAACAATAAACTTTACTTTTCTTCCATAAGCACCACCGTTTTCATTAAATTCACTAAAACGCATGTTGGCACCATCGACACTTTGTTTGCCAATCATTGATGCTGGGCCACTTATGTCGGTGTGCATACCAATGAGTATCTGATCAGAACTGATTCCTTGATCAGCTAATAATTCATTAGATAAAAAAATAAATAAAAAAAGCGATGATAGAGTCTTTAAAATTTTAGTATTCATATTTCATACTGTCAGCACGAACAAACCTGCCTTCTTCTACTACGAATAAATATGCATCACTTGATCCCAAATGTTTGTCTGGACCCCATGATAAAACTGACTCACCAAAAGGCATCTCATAATTATCAATTGATTCTAATCCATTCGTAAATGAATCTACGTTCAAATCACTTCCCGCTATCTCAATGGCCTTTGCAGTAATATCTGCGTACATATATCCGTAAGCTGATCCAATATTAGGGCTATTTCCGTAAATGCCTTCATATTTATCTATCCAATTACAAACCCACTCATCACAATTTTCCCTGCTTGGTGTATCAAATTGAGCAAATGTATAAAAGCCATCAGTAACTCCGTCAGGCTGACTTGCTATTACTGGATGAAAACTTGCTACCTGACCAAAAAAAAGAGCATCCCATCCTATTTGCCGAGCTTTTGTATAAGCTAATATCGTATCCTTTACAATAGTACCTACTGCAACAGCTTCACATTCTGCATTTTTCAATTTTGTGATCTGTGCTGTCAGATCAGTATCAGTTGGTTTATTTGTTGTTTTCTCGTGCAGTGACATATTCATTTCTTCTAACTGATCCACTACTCCATCGTATGTCTCTTGTCCGAAATCATTGTCTTGATAAAGAACGCAGATTTTATTCATATTCTTAACTTCTACAGCCCACTTAACTCCAGATCTTATTTGATCGTAATAAGTTGATAGAGCTCCAAATTTTAATTTGTGAAATGGCTCTGCCATTGATCGCGCAGATGACAAAGGAAATAAGTTGGGTATATTTTTTTGTTCTTGCAGTTGAAATACTGCATTGTTCATGGGTGTACCTAAGCTTGCTACCATTAAAAATATTTTGTCTTTATTAATTAACTTATTTGCTGCTTGAACTGCTCTAGGGACTTGGTATTGATGATCTTCAGCTACAAGTTTTAAGGTTCTTCCATTAATTCCACCAGCTTCATTGATTTCGTCAATTCTCATCTTAGCGCCTTCGACCGAATACTTTCCAAATGATGATACAGGCCCACTAATATCGGTATGCATGCCAAGCATTATTTCATAATCGCTGACACCTTGATCAGCAAAGCTTGATACCGAATAAAAAAATAAGATTGAAATTAAAATTAATATTTTTTTCATAAATTGTCCCTTTAAATATGAAGAAATATTAATGAGATCGTTGCTGAAAATCAAGCAGATTGATACATTTGATCAATTACAGATCTGTACTTTTCATTGATGAATTTGCGTTTTAATTTCATTGTCGGAGTAAGTTCATCATCCTCAGCTGTTAGCTGTGTATCAATAAGGGAAAATTTCTTAATCTGCTCTACATTTGCAAATTTTTTGTTCACTGAAGATACTTCATTGTCAATCAGCTCCACGATATCCATAGATTTACATAAACTTTCAAAGTTTGAAAATGGAATGTCGTTGTCCTGTGCATGCTTCATTACGTTTTCTTCATCTATCATAATTAAACAGGATAGAAACTTTCTTTTATCCCCTATGACAACAGCATCTGATACGAAAGGGCTAAATTTTAACTCATTCTCTATTTCAGATGGAGAGATATTTTTTCCGCCAGCGGTAATTATAATATCTTTTTTTCTGTCAGTAATTTTTATATTACCATAATTGTCCATCTCACCGACATCGCCTGTATGCAGCCATCCATCTTTTAGCGTTTCTTTTGTTTGTTCAGGTTTATTTAAATAACCACAAAAAACTCCCGGACCTTTAAAAAGGATTTCCCCATCTTCTGCAATTCTAATTTCTGAGTCATTAACTGCCCTGCCTACATGACCCAATTTTATTTCTCGTGAATAAAAAGCTGTACCGACACCCGAGGTTTCGGTCATACCCCAACCCTCCCTCATATCTATACCAAGTGATAAGTACCAATTAATTAACTCGGGCGATATAGGAGCAGCTCCACTTAAACCGTATCGACAATTATTTAGACCAAGAAGTTTTTTAATATTTTTTAAAACTAATTGGTTACACAGCCAATATAATATCTTTAAAGATAAAGGAGGTACCTTGCCGTCGATAAAGTACTCTTTGTATCTGGAGCCTACGTTTATTGAAAATTGATATGAATACTTCCCTATAAAAGTCGCATCTTTCATTAAGATTGTAATGGATGAGTAAAACTTTTCCCATATTCTTGGTACAGCAATAAATACAGTTGGCGAGACTTCACGAATATTTTCAGGAACTGTATCTATGCTCTCTGCAAAATTAACAACAGCGGCAGTTTTTAAAGGTATCATAACTGATACAGAACGTTCCAGTATGTGACACAAAGGAAGAAATGATAATTGTTCTTCATGTTCCATCGTTTCAAAAATGTCGTAACCAGTATTGATTGAATAAAGAATATTTTCATGATTGATCATGGCTCCTTTGGAGGGACCTGTTGTGCCAGATGTATAAACCAAGATGGCAATATCACTAGAATTAACGTTGTTAATTAAACTTTCCCATAAATCAGGCTTTTCTAGATTTGCCTTTTCACCTATTTTTAAAAACTCTTCATAACTAATGACTTGATCGTCATGAAATTCATTTAACCCCTCCATATCGAAAACAATAATCTGCTTCAGTGTGGGACATTCACTTCTCACTTCTAAAATTTTATCAAGTTGTTCTTCATTTTCAGCGAAATAAAACTTCGTTGCACTATCGTTTACTAGGTACTTTACTTGCTCAGCTGAGTCTGTTGTATAAATTCCACTTGAAATACCCCCTGCACCAATGGTTCCCATGTCTGTATAGAGCCACTCAGGCATTCCCTCACTAGCAATTGATACGACATTACCTTTTTCGAGTCCAAGTGTGTGAAGAGCTAAGCCAGTTAGTTTTGCTCTTTCTCCGTATTCAGTCCATGAAATTTCTTGCCAAATACCTAGATCTTTTTCTCGCATGGCAACTCTATCTGCTCGAGATTTAACTGAATTCCAAAATAATTTTGGTATTGTATTTATCTCCACATTTTCTTCTTTTTCCAACGTCTTTCCCCTCTTATTCCTTCATCTTGTTGGCCAAGATAAAATTCTTTTATGTCTTCTTTTTCAAGCAATTCTTTACTATTGCCTTCCATGACTATTCTTCCCAACTCTAAAACGTAACCAAAATCAGAGTTGCTTAATGCAATATTTGCATTTTGTTCAACCAGTAATATAGTAGTTTTCAATTCTTTATTGATCCTGATTATAATTTCAAAAATTTCTTTAACAAGTTTTGGTGATAAGCCTAATGAAGGTTCATCTAAAAGCATAATTTCTGGCTTACTCATTAAAGCTCGACTAATGCAAAGCATTTGCTGTTCGCCGCCAGAAAGTAATCCAGCAGGTTGATTTTTTCTTTCCTTAAGAATAGGGAAGTAATCATACACCTGCTCTATGTCTTTTTGTATGCCTTTTCTATCAATTCTAGTGTAAGCACCCATTTCAAGATTTTCTAAAACAGAACAGTATGGGAATACTTCTCTACCTTCAGGAGCATGACTCATGCCTAATCGAAGTATCTTATCAGGATC
Organism: uncultured Pelagibacteraceae bacterium; assembly: GCA_902604225.1. Classification (GTDB taxonomy): domain Bacteria; phylum Pseudomonadota; class Alphaproteobacteria; order Pelagibacterales; family AG-422-B15; genus CACNXQ01. Next base: position 11,056 of record CACKXV010000013.1, read on the forward strand.
CTTTTTTTGTATTTCACTTCCACTCAAAAATACTTTTCCCTTTCTAGGATCTATGGCTCCTGAAATTGTCTTTAAAATAGTCGTCTTACCTGCACCGTTTGAACCTAATATTGTTACAATTGATCCCTCTTGCACTTGGAAACTAACGCCCCTGATAGCCATAATGGGCCCATAAAACGTTTCAATATTTTCAACATTTAGCAAAGGGTCTGACATTATCAATCCATCAATCTTTTGGGCATAGGAATTATTTGATCTAGTAGTATTTGTGCATAAGCTTTTCCTTGAGGGTCATTTCTTAAACTAGCAGGACCACCACCACCAAGAACATCATTAAGAATAAAATTAATGGAATTGGATCCAGGCAATAAATACTTTTCAACCGATCCTTCTAAAAAGTTTTTAAAACATTTCATAACTACATCTTCAGTTAAATAATTGCATATCGCTGGATAAAATTTAGGATCTCTTGAAATGATACCTATATTAGCTTTGTTTCCTTTATCTCCGCTACGTCCATATGCAATTTTAATGAGAGGAACATCAATAAATTTTTCATCTTTGGAGTCAAATGTTGGGGTTTCAGGTTTTACTATTTCAGACATATTAAATTCTTTAGGTTGATGAACAGCAAACTCTTTATTTGAACCTTCTAAATCAATAGAAACTTTTACATCTGCTTTGTTAACCATAAATGAGAACAATCTTACAATTGGCGAGGGCTTAGGTCTACCGCCAACAAAGCCCGATAATCCTGGTGGCGTCGCTAATCCCAACCCTACCGACTCTTTCAGTACTAAACCTACTGCTCTGATGTCTTGATGTTTCGCAGCAAACTTTAAGACAACTTCTCTATTGTCTGCATTTTGATCTTTATTGCTATATTGACTGTTGTCACCAATGATTTCAATGCTGGTTTCATCAAAGTCTGGAATATTCATCATTCGCATAATCATTTTTGCTCTTTCAAATATTGCTTCTCCATAAGTTCTTGCCTTTTTTGCTGCATCAATGCCCACAAATGAACAGACATGGCCTGCGCGAAAACCATCGGAGTACGTTGCGCACACTTTATACTGTTGAGGAGCAGGATATCCTTTTGCACCTGTAACCTTAACCGTATCTTTTTCAACCTCAGAAATAATTACATTTGAGAAATCACATACTACATCTGGAAGTATATATGCTTGAGGATCACCAATTTCATATAACATTTGTTCTACTACAGTTCCAAAACTTACTAATCCAGATGTATTTTTTGATTTTGTGCAGATCAATTCTCCATTTTCTGAAACATCCACAATTGGATAACCAATCATGTGAAGATTCTTTGAAGAAAGTTCCCAATCTGTAAAATTTCCACCGGTACTTTGTGTACCACACTCGATAATGTGTCCTGCTAAACTCCCTGAAGCCAGCTTGTCATAATCGTCTTCTTTCCACCCGTAAGTATGGATGCACGCGGCTAGTGTTACCGCACTATCTACACTTCTTCCTGTAATCACTATATCTGCGCCATCATTTAGCGCTTGCGCAATTGGGAATGCTCCTAGATATGCATTGATGCTTGCAATCTTATCTGGCTCCGGAAATTTTTCATCGGAGTACATTTCTTGAACACCTCTATCTAAAAATTTACCTTTATCTTCAAGTAAGTCATCACCCAATACAACAGCAACTTTTAAGTCTAAATTCAGTTCTTTTATTAAAGCTCGTATAGCTTCTGCGCACGCTTGAGGATTAACACCGCCTGCATTACTTAGAATTTTTACTTTCTGATCAGCAATTTGCCTCAGATTCAGTTTCATTACGCTTGAAACAAAATCGATGGCATAGCCTTTTAAGGGATCTTTTGCTCTGGCTCGCGCCATTATGGACATGGTTATTTCAGCAAGATAATCATAAACAATAAAATCAAGGTTATTTCCATTTAATAATTGAGGAGTTGCCACTACAGAGTCACCCCAAAAGCCGCTTGCTCCTCCAATTCTAAGTTGTTTAGACATATCTTGAGATTATATCTTTTTTTGTAATAATAAGTTAATTAAATTAATATTCTAATACTAATTATGAGCTTTATTAAATCAATCAATAATGCGTTTGTGAAATGCTTTGACTTTAAAACGAGAGCAACTCGCTCCGAATTTTGGTACTTCTATTTATTCACGACAGTTGTTGGTTTTATAGGTTTACAATTTGATCAATTGTTTGAATTACAGATACTTGGGATAGATCTTAATAATTCTCCAGGAACCATCATGTTGGGTCCCATGTATATTTTTTTATACTTCTTATTTATGTTGCCTAGTATTGCCCTGTATATTCGAAGGCTTCACGACACTAATCGGTCAGGTTGGTGGTTGTTGATTGTTGTGGTTCCCTTCATTGGAATAATTACATTAATTTTCTTTCTCTGCCTTAAAGGTAGTGAAAACCAAAATGATTTTGGTGCGCCATCATACTAACTAATGAATTATTAGTCCTTGAGACTTTGATACTTACTTCTGTAATAAATGAGTGGCTTCTTGATGTCATCAGTCTCTAAATTTTGTACCTGGCCTATAACCAGCACATGATCTGCTATATCAATTTGTTGAAAAACAGATAGCTCGATATGTCCTAAAGTATCTTTCAAAATAATATTTTTATTTTTAGAGATTGAATGTTGAGTTTTATTTACCTTTTCTGGATCTTTTGTAGCAAATAATCGCGATACCTCTTCTTGTTCACGCGATAAAAAATTAATGACAAATGAGTTGTTTTTTAAAAAGTCAACATGATCAGTTTCTGTTTTATAGATATTGAAGATAATTAATGGTGGGCTCAAACTTAAAGAAGAAAATGAATTAATAGTAAATCCACTTGAGTGCGATGTAGCAACAGCAACTCCTGTTGCAAATGAGCCAAAAGCTTTTTTCAGTGCTGTATTATCAAAATCTGATGTCATAGATATAAAAAATTAATGATGAACAGTTAAACTATTACTGATCTTAGTAAAGATATATATCCGTCTTTTATTTCAATCTCTTGCTTATGTCCCTTTTTAAGAAGCAACTTGTGAGCCTCCTTTAGTTTGTAGCAGGGAACAAACATGAGTAAGTGATGCTCTAAGTGATAATTAACATAATATGGTGCAACAAACGCCCTTTCTAAAATATTTGCATACGTTGTTCTGGCATTATTAAAATCGTTACAATTTTCTTTTACGCCAGCATGTTCCGCGATGTTTCGAATACGTAAAAAAAGTTGAAAGAATGTTAATAAAGGTAGAAGCCAAAAAGCAAAATAATACCACCACTGACCAACTGCACTAAAGAATACGAATATAATTATATTTGAGATAAATATTCCAAAAAGTGTATTCTTTGACTGAAATCCACTAATTTTTTTACCGTCATCTTTTTTTGTGTCGTTTGTTAATAAAGTTTTAAAAATTAATTCATAGCGCTGGACAAGCCCTGTTATACCTGAAATATCTCTTAATACCTTGCGTATAAAACTCAGTCTATTTACTGGAAAAGGCTTTGATAAACTTAAGTCAGGATCATCAGCAGTTTGCGTGTGGCGATGATGAGCTAAGTGATAGTGTCGGTATCCATATGTATCAGACCAAACTGGGAAAGCGCATATCCACTGAGATAGAAAATTATTATGCTTTGTATTATTAACTATTAATCCATGTGCGCCTTCATGCATTAATATTGCAAGACCGAGTTGTCTGCCTGCAATTACCAATACTGCTAAAAGAAATGTAACTGCATTCGGAAAAATTGTATAAACAGTTAAGGAAGCTAAAATTATAAACCATGCATGAACCAGCATGCTAATGCCTTTGTAATCTGACTTTTCTCGAAGATGTGAAATCTCATGATCTTCAAGAATTTCCTGAGGTTTTATTTGCGGTGTCGTTACTGTAGTCATATTAAATATATAAAAGCTTTAACATAAATTTCATAATTAAAAAAATAAATAATAATTACAATTGTTTAGGATTAATATCTTAAATTCCAGTTAAAGATTAATACTAATATCTATCATAGTTATGAATTCTATATGGAATACAATTTTTCTTTTAAATTAGGAGATCAGTATGAATAATATTTTTAAAATATTCTTACTTTCAATATCATTATTAGCATTCACAATTTCAAGCTCAAAAGCATGGGTCATGGATGTATGGACAATTGAGGGTATGGATGCACAAGAATTAGCTGCTGCTACCGCTGAATATAAGGAAAAAGCTCTAGCTGGTGGTGCTAAGATGGCTAATATAAGATCATCATCCAAGATGAGAGGTGATAATCCTCAAGATACTACTTTTGTTCAAATATATTATGAAAATTTTAGCGATCTAATGAGCGATCAAGTTCTAGCTGCTGCAAATCCAGATTGGTTTGCAAGTACTTATGGCGAGGTAAATCAAGATGCTTCAAGTAATAATGCGATTATGGCTAACGATAGTCCAATGCCTGAAATGGGTGGCGCAGGACAAACAGTTGCATATGCTTTTGTTGAAGTGACAAGTGGTATAAATTTCTTACTGAATATGCCTAAATTTCAAGAAATTATGCAAAGTGCTGGAGCAAAAGTTCAGGTAGATAGTTTAAATTGCGCTACGTGTGGTGAGTCTGTCTTGCCTGCAAATGCAATGATCTATTTTGCTGCTGGAAGTATGGAAGACATGGGTGAAGCAATGGACATATTCTCATCAAATGAGATTCAAAGATGGGTATTCGCAAATATAGCGCCACATATAAATATAACCGATGCTGGTATTTTAGCTTTTCACAATTAATACATTAATCTTAGTTGTCTCATGATGAATGGGACAACTAAGTGAGCATATAATTTCTTGAATCAGGAACTGTTTTTTTGTTTTTAGATAACTGCAATTGAAAAACAACAAGTCCGGCCTCTTCAAAAGAAGCTTGGGAAGATGACAAGTAGAAGTCCCACATGCGACAAAATTTTTCATCATACAGTTCTTTAACTTTATCTATATTATCATAGAAATTGTAACGCCATCGCTTCAGCGTTTCTGCGTAATGAAATCTCAATACTTGAACATCAGTTAATGATAATCCAGATTTTTCTACACGAGACATTGTTTCGCTTAGTGCAGGAATATATCCACCTGGAAAAATATATTTTTCAATCCAAGGATCGTTATTTGTAGGTTCTGTAAGTCTTCCAATCGTATGAATTAAGGCTACTCCAGTATCATTAAGTAAATCATGAACTTTATTAAAAAACTCTTGATAATGAGATGTTCCTACATGCTCAAACATTCCAACTGATACGATACGATCATAAGTTTCATTTACATTTCTATAGTCTTGTAATCTGTATTCAACTTTATCAAGCTTTTCATCAATTTTTCTTTGCTTTGCATATGCAATTTGCTCTTCTGATAGAGTAACCCCTACTACATTGGCGTTAGATTTTTTATAAATATGCGAAGCCATACCGCCCCATCCACATCCTATGTCTAATACTGATTGCCCTTCTTCTAAGAGCAATTTTTTTGATATCAATTCCTTTTTATTAATTTGCGCTTGCTCCAAAGTATCATTTGGTGAATTAAAATATGCACACGAATACTGTCTATCGGGATCTAGAAACAATTCATACAATTTATCTGATAAGTCATAATGATGAGCAACATTATCTTTTGACTTAGAAATATAGTTGCTTGTTCTAATTTTGTTTTGTATCATTCTTACGATTTTCGATAATTTCATGACCCAATGGTCAATCTCACTACTAGTATTAGAGAAAATAAGTTTTAAAAAATCATGTATTCGACCTTCTTCAACAATTAGGGAACCATTCATATAACTTTCGCCAAAATGAACAGAGGGGTTGATAAGAAGTTTTAATTCAGAAAAACTATTTGTTGTACGGATACGTATTGGTTCTCCAGTACCGTCACCGTAAGTGTTTAATTCACCATTAGGACTAATCCAAGTTAAGTTTCCAACCTTGATAATTTTTCCAAGAAGGCTTTTTGTAATCATGCAGAAATTAAATAATGACTTTTGGATTTTATCAATAATAAAAATTAATCTTGCTTTTCAGTTAAAAAAACTAATATTTTACTGTCTTTATCAATCCCACATTCACTATATTTTTGTGCTTCTGCAATCGCAGCATATCCAGCGCCCCCTGATGGCGTGGTTGCTAAATCATTTTCGTCTAATTCACTAAGTGAATTTTCTGCATCTTCATCTTCAATGGTTATAAAATGAGTACAGGTTATAGCTAATGAGGAAAGAGCTTTTAATGAAGGGCTTTTACAGTCGAGTCTTCCCATATTAGAAACACCTCCTGTCACAGTAGTCGCTTTTCCTTCATTAATTGATTCTTGTAATACTGGGGCTTTTGTTGGCTCAACAATAATTATTTTTGGTTTATCTCCAAAGTATTTACGCGCCAATGTTGCCATAGATGCTGGAAAGCCCCCAACGCCTGCCTGTAAAAATATGTGTGTCGGCATTTCTGAGCATTTATCATAAGCCTCTGCTGCCAACACTAGATATCCCTGCATAACTTGAAGGCCATAATCATAGCCGTCCCAAGTCACATCAGATAAAAGAAACCAATTATTCTCTTGAGCAGCATCCTGAGCTCCCTGCAGGCTTTCTTCATAATCATCGCCATGAATGACAACATCAGCACCATAGTTTCGAATTCTATCAGCAAATGTAGAAGGAACATTTTTTGAGAGGTAAATAACTGCCTTAGCTCCAAATATTCTTGCACCTGCAGCTAGCGATAGTCCGTGATTACCTGCGCTAGCAGATACATACGTTTCTCCAAATAAACTTTTTTTCCAGTCGTCATCTGTTTTTTCGTTTGCAACTTTATTGGCCGCGTGAGATGCAATGACAAAAGTAGCGCCTAAAGCCTTGAAACTTCCTAGGCCCATCCGATTTCTTTCATCTTTTAGCCAGAGTTTATTAATTCCTAAATTTTTTGCCAAAGAAACTGAAGTAACTAGGGGTGTTTCAGCAGCAACCGGGCACATAGCCAATAATTTTCTCACTGCTTCTACATCTGTACTGACTGGATCTTTCCCATTTTCTGTGGGAAAACCTTTTTGAAAAAAAGGATTAACAATTAACTTTTTCATTTTATATAAATAAGGTTAACAGATTTGATTAAATGAAGATATTTATAAAATATTCAATTTTTGTCTTGTTTTTTCTTACATCAAATGTGTATTCATCAGATGAAAAGGTAGGAAGAAGCTTTGTTGATTTAGCAGACATTGATGATGGTTATAACATCCATGTAATGTATGTCATACCAATAGATGGCGTGGATAAAGAGTATGATCTTAACAGCAAAATAAGTATGTTGCTTTATCAAATTGATAAATGGTTTAATTCAAAAACTAAAGATAGATTATATATTGATGGACAGAATTTAAAATTTGACCGTAAAGAGGACGGTAAGATAGATATTACTTTTTTAAGACTTAAAAAAGAAGATAACGAAATTTCAAAAGAAGGTATTCAAGCTGTAAATATACTTCAGCCAGCTATAAGCTCTCATGGTTTTAATGATCCAAAAAAAGTTTATTTCATTATTTACGGTGGATCTAATAGAGATGTCTGTGCTTCATCACAATTACCTAGTTACGCCACTGAGGGAGTAATAGCAAATACTGCAGCTTTATATTATCCTGGCAAAAGAAGTGGTTCTTGTATTGATAATAACGGAGGTTTTAAACCTGAATTTAATGAAACGGCAAAAGCCGCTCTCCATGAAATTTTACACGTATTAGGAGCTGTCCCACAGTGTGCAGAAGACCATTTAGTTTTTAAAAGTGAAGGTACAATTAATGATGGAATTGGAGGTCACATTGCTATACCAGGTGATATTATGTACAGTGTGCAAAGTAATGTCACATACGATAAAGCAAAGCACCTAGATTATAAAAGTACAAACTACTATAATCACAATAATGAAAACTGTCTTGATATTGCAAAAAGCAGATATGTTATCCCTACAGTTGATAATCCACAATTGCCAACGTTTACAGTAAGGTAGTCGATTAGTTGGTTGGCAAGGGTGTGTAGTTGTACCTAACATACATTTGTTGATAACAAAGTTTTCCTGTTTTCATGGCATAATCTTGGTGATAGTCTTCAGCAGGATAGAATTTAGCAGCCTCTCTTATTTCGGTAACTACAGGATTTTCATGTATATCCAATGCGTTAATAAGTTTAATTTTATTTGTTATAATATTTTTTTGTTCATCATTATTATAAAAAATTATTGATTTGTATTGCTCACCTATATCTGGGCCTTGACGATTAAGTGTTGTTGGATCGTGCATAATGAAGAAGGCATCAATAAGTGTATCAAAAGTCACTTCACTTGTATTATAGTCTATCTTTACCACTTCTACATGACCTGTTTCGCCAGTTAATACATCTTCATAACGTGGATTCTCAAGTGATCCACCAGCATAGCCTGACGTAGCATTTAATACCCCTGGCATATCCTCATAAAGTGCTTCAACACCCCAAAAACAGCCTGCGCCCACAATTAAAGAAGCTAACATACTAGTAGATATAAATTAAAAACTAAAAATTCAATGAATATTAACGTTCGGCAATAAGCATTTCATCGTAAAACCAGAGCCCATCATTATCACGAATTACTTTTTCTACACACTCAATATAGCTTTGATCTGCTTCTTTTTCTTTTACCATCTGATCACTTATTTGAGCAACATAAGTACAAGCGTTCCACGCAGAAAATACTAAAGATGTTGAAATGCCACTATTTATTTCATTTGGCTGAGACCTTAATTTATATTTAAAGATTTCAGGATCTCTAAACTTGATTGGGTTTTTTACTTGATCGTTCAAATTATTTTTCATGTATTGAATTATATCATGTCCTTTATTGGGAAATGGTTCTTCCTCTGGCCACAACTCATTGATTGCTTTCATTCCTGGATCTCCACCATAAGAATGAAAAACTGCTAATTTTCCATTTGGCGCAAGGATATCAGTCATTGGCATAATCACTGACTTAACTTTTTTTTCTACTGAAGCACGTGACCGATATGCTTGAGATACAATGACTAAATCAAACTCATTAATTGAGTTTTCAATATCTGGAATCACCTGCTCTAGAGAAAATTCTTGGTCTTTTCTATAAATAGTCAAGACTGATGGTTTTTCATAAGTTGTGTTTCCAGCTTTATTTTCTTCAACTCTCCAATTTTCTTTAAGCAGAGGACCAAGCTGTCTCAATTGCTGATAAAAACCAAATGATGAATTTCCTTCAAGAGAGATATTGCTCCAGTTCATATTCTTTTGCTTGTCAGCATTGTTAGACTTTAAATAACCAGCCTCTGAGTAATGTAAATTTGAAATTGTAAAAACCATATTTGGATGTTCAACAAACCGGTCTGCTAATTTTTCAATTGTAAGTCTAGCATCTTCCATGCTTACGTCCTTGCAAGATACATAGATAGGGATAGTTGGAAATTTCTGATGACAAATACGTAACACATTCATTAACACTGCTCCATCTCCAACACCAGCATCAAATATCTTTAAAGCTGGTTTTGAAGGTTTTAATTCATTAATTAGGTGCGATAGCTTTTCTGAAATAATAGCCTTTTCGTTTGTTGTTGTAACAAACAATAGATATCTTTGTCGGTTGTCAAAAAATTTGACCTCATTAGTCATCATTTATCTTAACAACTCTTGAAAAAAATGGAACACTTCTATTTTATGGATACTGATGAATTAGAGGCAGTTATTAAGCCCAAAGAAGTTGATTTTGATACCTTAAGTATTGTGGAATTAAATGAATACATTCTAGAACTTGAAAAAGAAATTGAAAAAGCAAGGCAGTATATTTCATCAAAAGGTAAAGATCGACTTAACGCCGAGGAATTGTTCAAAAAATGATAAATCGATACGGCATGGTTCCTGCGGCGTTTTTTTTGTTTGTTTTTGCAATTTTTTTTACAACACTTTTTCCATCTCCCCACAAAACATGCATTGACAAGAATATGATTGTTTTGGATAACTTAGATAGAGAAAAGTATTCAGAACAACAAATCGTCAATTACGGAAAATCAATAGGAACTGGCTGCAATGAAGACACTTCGTATCAACTTACAGCCAGTTAAAGTTTGATTAATTAGGAAAATCCGTTAGCGCATCGTCTGACAAAATTGTCATTACCGTTGTCTCTGTTAGAGCCCCAGCTTCTTGACGAGCTTTTGTGAGTTCTTCATCATTTTTAAAAGCCATTAAACCATCCTTGCTCTCATAATGCATGATCACAACCATAGAATTATCATCATCTGCGTGAGCTCCTGCGTAAAGTACTTTTCCTTTAAATCCTTTTATTTTTTCTGCATTGGCTTCTGCCATTGCTTTCCATGATTTAAAGCCCTTTGATAGCTTTTGAGTTAACATTACATACATACATTACTCTCCTTCGTTATGATTCCATTGATGCAATTACTTCTGCATTAAATGACATATCTGTTTGATATTCAGCCATGCCTGTCATCTTTTCAGCTGCAGGATGTGACTGCCATAATTCAAAATGCTTCATTGCCCCTTGGTCAGTCATATAAACTTCATGCAGAGAATAAATTGTATTTCCTGAGGGCCCTTTTTCTAAATCATTATCAATGTATTGAGGTGCTTTAGATACAGAGTAATCTATAATTCGTGGCTCGTCATTGCCTGTAAGATTATGAGTTTCCCTCATCCATACTTCATGCTCAGCAAAGAAATTTTCAACTTCAGATGTTTTTTCTTCTGGTACAATCCATTGAGTAGTCAAAGTATATTGTGATTTATTAGTTGCCATAAATACTCCTTTATTGAAATTTACTTAATCATTGCGTTATATGCGGTCAATGTATCATCAAAGGTCATCATAACTTTCATTTGATTGTCTTCAACTTCAAAGTAATGACCAAACATTGTATCCATTCCTTCGGCAGTTCCTTTCACTAAAACAAAGACTTTATTACCCTCACTAATCATTGCTTGAGGCGTGACCATAAAATTATTCCAATACTCTGGGATTTTTGTCATATTAGCTATAAAATTTTCTTTGCCTTTATGCACACCTGCTAATGGGTGCTTTCCTACTTCTCCTGGAAAAGTCCAAGTTATATCGTTATGAACCACTTCACCAAAGAATGTTTCCATATCCCCTGAGCCAAATAAATCATAACCTCTTTGTACTACTTCTTTTGCTTCCATATTAACCTCCTGGTTTTGAATAGCTGCCAAGTGCTGTCCCTGCTTTAGAGACAATCTCAGTCATATCGACTGCTTCTAGTATGACTGCATCCGTTGCCATACCTGTAGATTGAACTGCAATTTTTGCACCAGCAGCTGAATTAAAATCAATGGCATCTACAACCATCACTAAATCATAGTCCCCTCTAACTATATCAAAAGACATTAAGTTGCCGCCAACCGACTCAACAAGCTTGGTCACAGCTGCCTTTCTGTCGTCTTTAGGCTTACTTAAAAATCCCTTAAGAGCTTCTGGGGTATATTTCGCCATCATATAAAATTTAGCCATAATTACTCCTTTAAATAAAATTATTATGAACTATCTTAGTGAAACTTTTATGACAAATTTTTATACCTTTATTAAGGAGCTTATATGACTGATCTCAAAGGAAAAACATTATTTATTACTGGCGCAACCAGAGGAATAGGTTACGCAATTGCAGAACGTGCAGCTAAAGATGGGGCTAACATCGCGATAATTGCAAAAACAACTGAACCTCATCCAAAATTGCCAGGAACTATTCATACAGCTGCTGAGGATCTCATTAAAGCAGGTGGTAATGCAATTGGAATAAAAACTGACATCAGATTTGAAGATCAAGTTATTGCTGCAGTAGATAAAACAGTAGAGACTTTTGGTGGAATTGATATCTGTATTAACAATGCAAGCGCTATTAGCCTTACGCCAACTTTAAACACAGACATGAAAAAGTATGATTTAATGCATAATATCAACACACGTGGAACGTTTATGGTTTCAAAAGCATGTATTCCACATTTAAAAAAAGGAAATAACCCTCATATATTAAATCTGGGTCCACCATTAAATATGCAGAGTCAATGGTTCAGTCCGCATGTTGCTTACACCATGGCAAAATATGGGATGAGCATGTGCACCCTTGGTATGTCAGAAGAGTTAAAGTCTGCTGGTATCGCAGTAAATTCACTATGGCCAAGAACCATGATCGATACCGCTGCTGTAAATAATATATTGGCTGCATCAATGGATGATCAGGGTAAAAGTAAGTGCAGAACTCCAGCTATTATGGGCGATGCTGCTTATATTATTTTAACTCAAGATTCTAAAAAGTTTACTGGAAATATGTGTGTCGATGACAGCACATTAATTCACTCTGGTAAGTCTGATTTATCAGAATATTTAGCAACTCCAGATGCTGAGCCATTTCCAGATTTCTTTGTAAATGATAATGACGGTGAAATTAAATTAGATTAATTGATCTAACCTACATGGAACAATTTAATTTTAAACAGTTTATGCAAATACTGTATAGAGTTTTAACATTTCCTATTATGGCATTGATGATCTTTTTAGTTCTTCTAGCTTTTTTGTATATTTTCTAGTTTTAACTTAGTCGTCATACCTTTTAGTGTTGCATGAAGGGATTGTTGTATCATAATTAATTTGCTGTTCGCCAGAGCAACAAGGATCAATGTTAATTTTGCAGTTTGGGCACTGATAATGACCGTGAACCTCAATGGGATTAACTTGTTTGCTGCACCACATGCAATCTGTAAGAATCATAAGTAATTATAATGCTTACCATGCTTTTTATAAAAATAAATTGATATGAAATAAAATAGAGGTGTACCAATTAACCATGCGGATTGAGATTGTAATGTAATCTCCCGCACGCCAAAGGAGATTAGTGTTGGATTGAAAAATGATCCTAACGGCATTAACGGTGCCCAAGATAACAGGGCGTCCCCTCCTACTTGATTGTGATAAATGATTGTCTCAACTATAAAATTTTGTCCCATAAACCATACAAAAAAGACAGTAAAAAATAAGTAACTAAACTCTTGATAATTTTCTGCTCTCTTCGGAAATAGCCAGTATACCAATATAATTGCGAACCAAACTATCCCTGTATCGGCTAGGGAGTTTACTAGCCAGTTAAAATGCAAAGGTA
>CACKXV010000014.1 GCA_902604225.1 uncultured Pelagibacteraceae bacterium
AAATCAGATGATTTATTATCTGAAGCTAGGATTAATTTTCCTAAATGAAGAATGTCTATTTTAGGAGAATAATTTTCCTTGTTATTGCTATTTTATTTATCTACTCAGCATATTGGCTTTTCATCTCAGTTCAATTTAAAACTCAAATAAAAAATAATCTAGATAATATGAATAGTAGTTACAGCAATATATCAGTATCAGGTTACCCATATAGAATGAGTGCTCTTATTAATGACTTAATGTTCAGTAAATTTGAAAACAATTTTTTATCTAATATTAATTTTCATGATGTCAGAATTGATATGAACCCATTTCAAATTGATACTTTATATTTAAGAAGTAACCAAGTTGAAGCTTCAGATATAGCTAATAGCTCAGTATCTCTTTTTGATTTTAAAAACCTTCAGGGCAAGATAGTTTTGAATGACGGCATAGTTATGAAACTTTTAGTGATATCTGATTACCTTGATTTGAATTATAATGAATATAAAGTTGGTACAATCAATCAACTTTTAATGAGGATAGATTTAGACGACCAGTCAGTTTACAAGATTGATGTTTCAGGGATTGCTAATGATTTCCTAAACTCATATATCGGAAAGACTAAGGTAAGTATTAATGGTGAAATTTCATCGATTACTTACAATGGTAGCTTACAGGTTGATATTATAGAAAATGAAAATCAAAATAAATTATTCAGTGCGCCTTTAACTGTTAATAATGGAAAAGTGTCATTACTGTTTATGCCCTTATTAGATTTGAAGGACTTATCTTTTTTTTGATCTGCCAAAATCAGCATCTACAGTATCTTGTCCTGCTGAAATTATTTTGTCTCGTACTTTTCTTGTTTTTGAAAAGAGTTTATGTAGACTTTTGCCGTCTTCCCAACGAATTGATTTTTGTAAAGCAGTTAAATCCTCTGTAAATCTACTAATCATCTCCAACACAGCTTCCTTATTATTAAGAAATATATCTCTCCACATCGTTGGATCAGATGATGCAATTCTAGTAAAGTCTCTAAAACCACTGGCACTATACTTAATGATGTCAGACTTTGTTACATTCTCGAGATCTGCAGCAGTAGATACAATATTATAAGCAATTAAGTGAGGTAAATGAGAAGTGATTGCCATTACTCTGTCATGTCTTTGAGGGGACATTACCTCAACATCGCTTCCTAATGATTTCCAAAGATTTTTTACTTTATTAATATGACTTTTTTTATTGTTTTTAAGTGGAGTGATTATGCACCACCTGTCATCAAATAATTCTGCAAACCCAGCACTTGGACCACTTTTTTCTGTTCCAGCTATAGGGTGAGCGGGTATAAAAATATCATCATTACTTAAGAGAGGAATTATTTCGTTAATAGTTTTTTCTTTTGCTGAGCCGACGTCAGAGATAATTGTGCCTTTTGATATGTGAGGTATAATTTTTTTTATTATATTTGAATAACTACTTAAAGGAGTACAAATTATTATCAAATCTGACCCTCTTACAGACTCCTCTAATTTATTACTTACCTTGTCAACTAAGTTGAGTCTTTTAGATGTATTTCTGGTTTTAGAAGATCTGGAGTAACCCACTGTTTTAGAAGAGATTTTACTTTTCTTCATAGACAGTGCTAGTGATGAACCAATCAAACCTAGCCCAATGATAGTAATTTGCTTAAATAGTTTTTTCTTATTTGTCATTTATAAAAATCTTTGAAAGCCTGTAGAACTTTCTTATTTTCGTTTGCTGTACCAATTGAAACCCTTACACAGCTTGGTAACTTATATTTGTCCATTAACCTAATAATAATTGATTTAGATAAAAGATACTTATTTAGTTTAGATACAGATTTTCCTACATCTATAAGTAAAAAGTTAGCTCTACTATCATAAACTTTTATAGGCAGTTTACTTAACTCTTTATTCATAATGTTGAGCCACAATGTATTATGTTTTTTTGAATTGCTTGTATATTTTTTGTCTTTCAATGCTTGAATTCCTGCATCTTGTGCTAATTGGTTCACATTAAAAGGTCCTCTGACTTTGTTCATAGAACTAATAATATTACTGTGAGCATAACACCAGCCTAGTCTAAGAGAAGCTAGTCCATATATTTTAGAAAATGTGCGTGTAACAATTACATTTTTGTTTTTTTGAGCAAATTCAAGTCCATTTGAGTAATCATTATCAGTCATGTACTCAGCGTATGCTGCATCAATTATAATCATAATTTTTTTTGGAATTTTTTTAATCATCACTGCGAGATCTTTTTTTGATAAATAAAAACCTGTAGGATTATTAGGCTGTGCAATAAAAATCATCTTTGTTTTTTTAGTGATAGATTTTAATAAACTTTCTAAATCCACCCGAAGATTTTTTGTTGCTGATCTCTTAATAACTCCACCACTTATTTTGGAATAGATTTCGAACATTAAAAAGCTATGCTTAGGAACAATAACCTCATCACCTTTGTTTAAAAATAATTGACATGCAATACCAAGTATCTCATCTGAACCATTTCCAACAAAAAGATTGCTGATCTTTAATTTGAAACTTTTAGATATAGCTTCTTTTAACTCAATACAATTACCGTCAGGATATTTATTCGTCTTAAGTCGGCTTTCTGAAATTGCTTTCTTTACACTAATACTTGGTCCAAAAGGTGACTCATTAGAAGACACTTTGACTACATCTTTTTTGCCTGGAATTGATGAGATTCCACCTTCATAGATATTAATATTTTTTAAATTTTTCATATAATAATTGGGTATAAATAGGTGAATATTGTTTATTTTGAAAGAAAATCTTTGAAATATTTAATCTTCTAATTTGACATTACTGATTTGAATATATAATACAGTGACTGCGCCGATTTGAGCACAGCTTGCGGGCGCTGTAAAAATGCAGCTAAAGAGGTATATAAACCACCAAACTTAGTTGTTAGGTGGTTTTTTTTTGGGTTAAACAAATGAGTGAAAACAAAATAGTAGAATTAGCAAAAGAACAAGCTCTTTTATTGGATTGTGGTAGATCACTGAAAAGCATTAAAACAGCTTATACAACTTACGGTAAATTAAACGCCGCTAAGGATAATGCTATTTTGATTTGTCATGCTCTTACTGGCGATCAGTATGTTGCAAGCAATCACCCAATTACAAAAAAAGAGGGATGGTGGTCATATATTGTTGGTCCTGAAAAACCAATTGATACAAATAAATTTTTTGTAGTCTGTCCTAATGTTATTGGTGGCTGCATGGGTTCAACTGGTCCAAAGGAAGTAAATTCAGAAACTGGTAAAGAATATGGTACAGATTTTCCAGTTATTACAATCGCTGATATGGTGAGAGCTCAAAAACTTCTTATCGACTATTTAGGTATTGAAAAAATATTTTGTGTGACAGGTGGATCTATGGGTGGAATGCTAGTTCTTGAATGGCTATCAAAATTTCCTGAGATGGTACATTCTGCTATTCCAATTGCAACTGCGACAAATCATTCAGCACAGAATATTGCATTAAATGAGCTTGCTAGACAATCCATTATGGCTGATCCAAATTGGAATTCAGGTAATTATTATAATTCTGACAATAAACCTTTAAAAGGTCTATCAGTTGCGAGAATGGCTGCCCATATCTCTTATCTATCTAAAGACGCTCTGCACAGTAAGTTTGGAAGAAATCTGCAAGATAAGAATAGTTTAGATTATTCTTTTGATGCTGATTTTCAAATTGAAAGTTATTTAAGGCACCAAGGATTTACATTTGTAGACCGCTTTGATGCTAATAGTTATTTATATATTACTCGTGCAATGGATTATTTTGACGTTTCGTCAAGTAATAATGGCTCACTAATTGAGTCATTTAAAAACACAAGCTCAAAAGTTTTGTGTATTTCTTTTACAAGCGATTGGCTTTACCCAACCTCAGAGAATAAAAAAATTGTAAAAGTATTTAATACTTTAGGAATAAATGTAAGTTTTATTGAGATTGAAACAGACGGTGGACATGACTCATTTCTACTTGAAGAGCCTAAGCTTTTTGAAGCTATGCAAGGATTTATTAAATCAACTTATGAAAATTTATGAGCTTAATTAATGAAAAAAAAGACTTTAAGATCATTGCTGATTTAATACCAGCTAAGTCATCTGTAATTGATGTAGGCTGTAACGATGGTTCTTTGCTTGAATTCTTGAAAGAAGAAAAAAATATTGATGGTAGAGGCATGGAGATTGATCAACAAAAAGTTCAACTCTGTCTTTCGAAAGGAATTTCTGTAATCGAAGGTGATGCTGATTTAGACTTATATGATTATCCAGATAATTTGTTTGATTACTCGATACTTACTTACACCTTACAGGCAACAAAAAGTCCAAAAAATGTTTTGTCAGAATTAGTTAGAATTTCAAGCAAAGCAATAATCTCTTTTCCTAATTTTGGTCACTGGAAAATTGCTTCAAGCCTATTACTTAAACGAAAAATGCCTATAAGTGAGAAATTAAGTTACTCTTGGCATGAAACTCCTAATCTTCACTTCTGTACCATAAATGATTTCATTGATTTATGTGATGAAGCAGGAATTAGAATTGAAAAGCAAGCAAATTTAAAAACAAACAAACTAAATAAATTTAATGGAAAAAATCTTTTGAATAGTTATTTTAATGAAGTTGGTTTATTTTTAGTTTCTAAAATAAAAAATTAATATGTTTAAAACTCTCATTGTTAAGTGCCTATCCGATAATTACGCATATGTATGCTATAATAAAAATAATGAAGCATTTGTAGTTGATCCATCTGAAGCCAGCCCTGTCATTGATCGCTTGGAAAAAAATAATTTAAAATTAAAATATATTTTAAATACTCATCATCATTTTGATCATGTTGGTGGAAATTATGAACTTAAAGAAAAATATAAATGTAGTATTGTAGGTAGTGAAAAAGATAAAGATAGAATTCCTGGCATCGATATTCACCTTAAAGAGGGAGACAAGTGGCATTTTGGCGATATAGAGTCTGAGATATTTGAAATTTCAGGCCACACAGTTGGTCATATTGCATTTTATTTTCATAGAGAAAAGTCAGTTTTTACAGGCGATACTCTGTTTTCCCTTGGCTGTGGAAGACTGTTTGAGGGCACTCCTAAAATGATGTGGGAATCACTTAAAAAAATCAGGGATCTGCCTGATGAAACAAAAATATATTGTGGTCATGAGTATACTTTGAGCAATGCCAAATTTATCTACTCAATTTTGCCTAGCGATGAGTTAAAAGGTAAAATTAATGAACTGGAAAATTTATATTCAAAAAATTTATCCTCGATACCCTCAACAATTCAAGAGGAAAAGAAATTGAATATTTTTTTACAAGCAGATAATAATCAAATTAGTGAAGCTTTAGGCATTATAGAAAAAAGTCCTGAGAAGGTATTCACCCATATACGAAATCTTAAAGATAATTTTTAAGAGAAGTACTGACCACCATTTGCAGATATGGTTGAACCAGTTATAAATCCAGCATCATCGCTTGCAAGGAAGGTAACAATTCTTGATACTTCATCAACTGTACCTAACCGGCCTATTGGAATTTGAGCAAGAATTCCTTCCATGACTTTTTCTGGGGTATCAGCAAGTAATTCGGTGCTAATATAACCTGGTGCAACAGCATTGACGGTTATGTTCTTTCTTGCTGTCTCTTGGGCAAGTGCTTTAGTAAAACCAATTACTCCTGCTTTTGCAGCACTATAGTTAACAACACCCATTTGACCCTTTTGACCATTAATTGATGAAATCGAAATAATTCTTCCAAATCCTTTTTCTCTCATGCCCTCAAGTACACATCGTGTCATATAAAAAACTGAGTCTAAATCAACTCTGATGACATCATCCCATTGCTCAATTGTCATCTTGTGTGTCATTGCAGCTTTAGTAATTCCAGCATTGTTTACTAGGATGTCAACAGCTCCTAACTTTTCAACTACTTGTTTAACGCCATCTTCACATGCAGCTGGATCAGCTACATTCCATTTAAAGACCTCTACTCCATTTTCAGATGAAAATTTTTCTGCAGCCTCAGAATTTGAACCGTATGTTGCTGCAACTTTACATCCACTATTCTTTAGCGCTATGGATATTGCTGCACCAATACCTCTTGTTCCACCAGTTACTAATGCTACTTTTGTCATAATATTCTCCTTTTTATCTTTCAACACATAAAGCGACACCCATGCCACCGCCAATGCATAATGTTGCAAGGCCTTTTTTCGCATCTTGTCTCTTCATTTGATTTAATAATGTCACTAAGATTCTTGCTCCAGAAGCACCGATTGGATGGCCAATTGCTATAGCTCCACCATTGACATTTACTTTAGATGTATCCCAGCCCATTTCTTTATTTACTGCACATGATTGGGCTGCAAAAGCTTCATTTGACTCGATCAAATCTAAGTCAGCAACACTCCATCCAGCTTTCTCTAAGGCTTTTCTACTGGCCGGTATTGGACCAGTGCCCATTATTGAAGGATCAACTCCAGCACTTGCCCATGAAACAATACGAGCGATAGGTTCTATATTTTTTTTCTTAACTTCTTCTCCAGACATAACAGTCATTGCCGCAGCACCATCGTTAATTCCACTCGCATTGGCCGCTGTTACAGTACCTTCTTTTGAAAAAGCTGGTCTTAGAGTCGCAAGTTTTTCTAACTGTACATTATCCTTAATGTATTCATCGCTATCAAAGACAACAGTTTCTTTTCTTGTTTTTATTTCAACGCCAACAATTTCATCTTTAAATATACCTTCAGATTTTGCCTTGCTTGCTCTCTTTTGAGACTCAACAGCAAATTCGTCTTGTTGATCACGAGTTATTTGCCATTGCTGAGCAACATTCTCAGCTGTTGTACCCATATGATAACCATTGAAAGCATCCCAGAGGCCATCTTTAATCATTGAGTCCACCATTTGGTTATCTCCCATTTTTGTTCCATTTCTTAAATGAGAACAATGAGGAGATTGACTCATAGACTCCTGGCCGCCAGCAACAATAATATTTGCATCATTGTTCATGATCGCTTGATACGCTAGTGCCACGCTTCTTAGTCCGGATCCACACACTTGATTTACAAGCCAAGCTGGTGTTTCCTTATTTAAACCTGCATTTATTGCCGCTTGTCTTGCTGGATTCTGGCCAGTCGCGGCCGTTAATACTTGACCTAGTATAACTTCCTCTACTTCAGAAGCCTCAACATTAGACCTACCGATAGCTTCTTTAATTACAATTTTGCCCAAGTCATGAGCAGGCATATTTGCTAATGATCCATTGAAAGAACCGACAGCTGTTCTAACAGCGGATGTGATAAAAACTTCATTCATAAATGTACCTCTTTAAGCGCCAATATCTGGCAAATTTTCCGATCTGAGGGGATCAAGATAACTTGCCGACTGTATTTTGCAACTATTATTTAAGGTTATCATCAGAGGGTTCCCTGTGGGAATTTCTAAATTCACTATTTCTTTGTCTGAAACAGAAAAAAGATATTTGCAAAGAGCACGCAAGCTGTTTCCATGTGCCGAAATAATAGTAGTATTTTTTAGTACTATTGGCTTTATGTTATTCTCCCAATAGGGAATTACTCTCTCATAAGTATCTGCTAAACATTCTGTTAAAGGTAAATTTGTAATTCCCTTATATAAAGGATCAAGTTTTGGGTTCATCTCACTATCAGCATTTAACGCTGGTGGAGGAGTGTTATATCCTCGGCGCCATTTAAGAAATTGTTCTTCTCCATATTTCTCTTTAACTTCATCTTTATTTAAACCTTGAAGAGCGCCATAGTGTCTTTCATTTAATTCCCACGCATAATTTACTTCTAGATCGTTTAATTTTAAATTTTTTACTATTATGTTCAGAGTTTCTTGAGCCCTCTTTAGGAAAGAAGTAAATGCTGCTGTTGGTTTAAGATTTACTTTTGAGATTAAATCAGCGGCCTTTAATGCTTCACTTGTTCCTTCAGAGTCTAAATCAACATCAACCCAGCCAGTAAAAATATTTTTTTTATTCCAAACACTTTTACCGTGCCTGATTAATATTAACTGATTAGACACTAAGAATTTACTTGATTAACAATGTTGTTGTTAAGAAGATAATCAGCTATTTGTTCTGCTATCTGTACAGCAACTTTTTCTTGAGCTTCAGCTGTGCTTGCGCCAATGTGTGGGGTCATTACAACATTGTGCATCCCACTAAAAATGCTATCTGTTTGTGGCTCAGTTTCATAAACATCACACCCATACCCAGCTAGGCCATCTTCATCTAAGGCTAATTTGACATCATATTCATTTACAATGCCGCCTCTTGCGCAATTAATAATAATCGCAGTTTTTTTCATTTTAGTTATTGATTCACTGTTGACCATATATTTTGATTTATCTGATAATTTATTGTGAAAAGTAATAATATCTGATTGTGCAATTAATTCATCAAAGGAAAGATTACTTATACCGTATTTACTTTCATCACCAGTTGATAGTGAAGAACTATTTACAACGACATTCATGCCATAAGCTTTTGAAATTTCACAAATCTTCTTTCCTATATTTCCAAATCCCACAATACCAATTGTCTTTCCAAGCATTTCAGAGCCAATAAATTTCTTTTTTTCCCATTTTTTATTGTGCATCGATTGATTAGCATTTGTTATATTTCTCATTAATGCATGAATGATAGAGAATGTGAGCTCAGCGGTAGCCTGAACATTTCCAAGTGGAGTATTCATCACCACTATATTTTTCTTTGATGCCGCCTCAAGGTCAACGTTATCAACGCCAACTCCAGGTCGACCAATGACTTTTAAATTTCCAGCACTTTCAATAATTTTTTCAGTAACTGTAACAGCTGATCTTACAACAAGACCTGAGTAATTTCCAATTTCAGCACAAATTTCGTCTTCACTCAATCCGACCTTTTGATCATATTCTATTTTATATTTTTCAAAAACTCTAAATACAGCATCAGATACATTGTCTGCAATTAAAACTTTATTCATTTTTGAAAGCTTGATTTTACAGATGAATATGCCCAATCAATCCATGGAAGAACCATTTCAACGTTTTTATTTTCAACCGTAGAGCCTCCCCAAATTCTAATTCCTGGTGGAGCTGTTTTGTATGAGTTTAAATCATAACCAGCTTCATTAGTTTCTAATTGGGAACATACTTCAGCCATAAACTTTTTCTGATCATCACTATTCAAAGATTTAAACCACTCATCTTTAGGTATGATACATATGGACGTACAGGACCTTGTTTTCGGATCCTTTGCTAAAAACTCAAAATTTTCATTTGTTTCAATCCAATCACTTACTATTTTTAAGTTGTTTTCAGATATTTCTATTAATTTTGAAAGTCCACCGATTTCATTGGACCAATTAAGAGAGTTTAAAACATCCTCTACACTTATCATTGAGGGTGTATTAATTGTGGCGCCAGAAAAAATTCCCGAGATTAATTTTTGATTTTGCGCCAATCTAAATACTTTTGGAATAGGCCATGGTGGCGTAAAGCTTTCAAGCCGCTCTACAGCCCTTGGTGATAAAATTAACATCCCATGAGCAGCTTCACTGCCTAGAACTTTTTGCCATGAATAAGTAACTACATCAAGTTTTGGCCAATCCATTTCCATTGAAAATACTGCAGAGGTGGCATCACAAATAGTTAATCCCTTACGATCGTCACTTATCCAATCAGTATTTTTAATTCTTACTCCTGCAGTGGTCCCATTCCATGTGAATACAATATCATTGTCAGGATTACTTTTCGAAAAGTCAGGTATATCTCCATAGTCTGCTTTAACTAGAATTTTATTATCAAGAGGCAGTTGTTCACCGGCATCAATATTCCAATCATGTCCAAAGTTTTCCCAAGAATATACCTCAACACCTCTCTGACCCAACATGCACCACATAGCCATCTCTACCGCACCTGTATCCGAAGCAGGTACAATTCCTATTAAGTAATCGTCAGGTATTTGGAGTATTTCTCTTGATTTATTAATGACCTCTTGTAATTTTTTAACTGCTGCACCTGAACGATGTGATCTTGATAACGCTGCATCTTTTAACTTGTCTAATGACCATCCAGGGGGCTTAGCACAAGGTCCAGAAGAAAAGTAGGGGTAATGCGGTTTTGATGTTGGTTTTTCCATTTTTATATATCCATTAATAAATTTACCAAGCCATCTGCTGGCTTAGGATCAAAGTAAGTAGATTTTTTAGGCACTGTCTTACCTCTATCCGCTATGGACATTATCTTTTTCATCGGCATTGGGCAAATGAAAAATCCAATATCAGCCCTTCTTGAGTCTACCTCTTTCATTAATTTTTTATGAACGCTGAGGCCGGGTAGATTAATAACGGAGATAAGGGAGTTGTTCTGATTTTTATTAGCGATATTTTTTATAATTATTTTTTCAACTATATCTACATCAGTCTCATATTTAGAATATATTTTAGGATCTGATCTAAGCGAAACACTATACCAAGATTTGTTCAAATATATCATCAGGTCACCAGGTTTAACAGGGTTTTGAAACCTAGATTTTTTTGAGATCATGAATTTTTTATTTAATGAGCCTATAAATTTTTTCGAATTAAATTTATTAAACTTTGCTAATCGATGAAAACTTAGAATATTAACTGACTGCTCATCAAAAATTGCTGTTAAAAGATTTATCTTCTTTTTTTTACTCGAACCAGTATTAATTTTTTTGTCAAGGTTTTCAATTGCATCAAATCGATGATGCCCATCAGCGATATAATATTGTTTAATGCTAGATAATTTTTTTGCTATTAAATTAATATCTTTAGTATTATCAACTTTCCATAATGAGCGAGTTGTGCCACCAGCAGACTTATATTTATAAAGTGGTTTTTTAATTTTATATTTTGAAAAAATCAAATTCATATTAATTTTATCTTTATATGATAGATAGACAGGGCCAATTTGCATCTTAGTGTGCTCTATTGTCTCTAATATAGAATTTGAACGAGCCTTATAAATTGCTTCGTGTTTTAAAATTCTTTTATTTCTTCTATCAAATTCAATTGATGCTACTATGCCAAACTGATTTTTATCATATTTATTTAGTCGGTATACGTAGAAAGATTCACTTTTTTCTTGGATAATAATTTTATTTTTAATCATTGCATCTAAATGATCAAAGGCATGCTTTCTAGAATTTTTTTTAGATATGTTTGGATAAAATGCTTTGGGACTTACAACATTAAGAAAATTGTACTCAGATTGATTTAATATTTTTTTTAACTGCTTGTCTGTTAGATTATCAAATGTTGGTAAGACCACTTCTTCCAAACGTCGCTTCAATGGCCTATATGCCTTAAATGGTTTTACCAAAAATACCATAATCGAATAAATTTATTAAAATTGAACTAGCAAGATATATATACGTATATTTTATGCTTAAAAACCATTGATTTTAAGTTTTTTTAACAAAAATATGGCTATTGACAGCAGAAAAGTGGGGTATATATTCAGCCAGACTTAAAAATCAAATAATCAAAATTATTATGTTTGCAATAATCTCAACTGGTGGGAAACAATATAAAGTAAGCCAGGACACCGTTCTAACAGTTAACAAGCTTGAAGGCAAAGATGGTGACAAAATTACAATAAATGAGGTATTGTTCGCTTGTAATGGCGATCAATTTTCTGTTGGTTCTCCTCAAATTGATGGAGCCAAAGTTAGTGCTGAGATAGTAAAGCAAGATCGCGATAGGAAAATATTAGTATTTAAGAAAAAGAGAAGAAAAAACTACAGAAGACTTAATGGACATAGGCAGGATATTACTTTCTTAAAAGTTAATTCATTGGACATACCAGGATTTGCTGCAGTGAAAACAACCAAGAAAGCTTCTGCAAAAGAGAAAATTAAAGGTGAAGAAGTGGCTGTGAAAAAAAAGACAGTAGCAAAGAAAAAGACAACAAAGAAAAAGGGTGAATAAGAATGGCTACTAAAAAAGCTGGTGGTTCGTCGAGAAATGGAAGAGATTCCGCAGGTCGAAGATTAGGAATTAAGAAGTACGGCGGTGAACAAGTTATACCAGGCAATATTATAGCAAGACAAAGGGGCACTAAATGGCACCCAGGTGAAAATGTTGGCTTGGGTAAAGATCATACAATTTTTTCACTAGTTGATGGAATCGTAAGATTTGGAAAAAAGAAAAATGGCAGAACATTTATTTCTGTTGATCCCAAAAAATAAAAAGTAAAAAACTTTTTAATAAATTATATTTCAAAAAAATGAAGTTCATTGATGAAGCTAAAATCTTTGTAAAAAGTGGCGATGGCGGCGATGGTTGCCTGAGTTTTAGAAGAGAAAAATATATTGAATTTGGAGGACCTGATGGTGGCAATGGGGGTAAGGGAGGAGATATTATTATTGAGGGTACCAAATCATTAAATACCTTAGTGGATTATAGATTCCAAAAACACTTCAAAGCTCAAAAAGGTCGAGGTGGCGCAGGTAGAAACAGAACAGGTGCTGCCGGCAAGGATATGATTTTAAAAATTCCTGTAGGAACTGAAATCTTACAAGATGACGAGATTCTTGCAGATATAATAAATGATGAAAAAATGATTCTTTTCCCAGGTGGAGAAGGAGGTAAAGGAAACATTAATTTTAAATCCTCAACAAACAGAGCGCCAAGAAAAACAACTCCTGGTGAAAAGGGCTATGAGGCAGAGGTTGTTCTAAGGCTTAAAATTCTAGCAGATGCAGGCTTGGTTGGGTTTCCCAATGCAGGAAAATCAAGTTTATTGAGAAAGATTTCAGCTGCTAAACCCAAGGTTGCTGATTATCCATTTACAACTCTTGACCCAAAATTGGGAGTTGTTCGAAAAGGTGATGAAGAGATTGTAGTAGCAGACATACCCGGATTAATTGAAGATGCACATGTTGGCAGTGGGCTTGGATTTAAATTCCTAAAACATATTGAAAGATGTCATTCATTAATTCACGTGATAGATATCTCAAATGAAAATTTAGTAAAATCATACAATACAATTATAAACGAATTGAAAAGTTATGATGAAGATTTGGTCAATAAAAATAAGATTATTGTGCTAAATAAATGTGACTTACTTAAAAAAGAAGAAGTAGATAAAATAAAAATAGATTTTGAAAATTTTATAAACTTAAAGGTACATTTAATTTCTACAATATCTGGGGAAGGCATTGACCGTTTAATAAATGAAATTTTGAATTTAAAAAATATATGAAACTAGAAGATACAAAAAGAATTGTAATAAAAATTGGTTCAGCCATTTTATTTGATCCCATATCTGGAAGTTTAAATAAAGACTGGCTCAACAGTCTTGCTGAGGATGTAAAATTTCTACGAGAAAGAGAAAAAGAAGTCATTATTGTTTCTTCTGGTGCAATAGCAATGGGCGCAAAAGACTTAAATCTTGATATGAAAAATATGAAATTAGATATGAACCAAGCCGTATCGTCCGTAGGTCAAATACATTTGATGAGCTCATTTAAAAATGCTTTTGAACAAAATGAAATAAAAATTTCTCAAATCTTACTTACCCTTGATGATACAGAACAAAGAAGAAGGTCAATTAATGCAAGACGAACTATTGATACGCTACTTAAACTTGGAATAGTTCCAATTGTTAATGAAAACGATACAATAGCAACGACAGAAATAAGATATGGTGATAATGATCGGTTGGCCTCTAGAGTCGCTCAAATATCAAGCTCTGATTGTTTAATTCTCTTATCAAATATCAATGGACTCTATTCAGCTGACCCTACTAACGGGGAAGATATAAAATTAATCCCTTCTGTAAATGAAATTGATCAAGATATAGAAAAAATGATCGGAGAATCAATATCTAAATACGGGAAAGGTGGTATGAAAACAAAAATACAAGCAGCCAAAACTGCTATGCTATCTGGTTGTCATCTGGCTATTACAAACGGGTCCATAATGAAGCCCATAAGATCACTTTTTGAAGGCAGGCCCTGTACATGGTTTGAACCCAATAAATCACCTATGGCTGCAAGAAAACAATGGATTGCAGGAACAATGAATCCAGTAGGAAAACTAGTAATTGATCAAGGAGCTGCAGATGCACTAAAAAAAGGAAGTAGTTTGCTTCCTGCTGGAGTAAAAATGATTGAAGGAGTCTTTGAACGAGGAGATGTGATCGAAGTTTGCTCTGAGGATAACAAAAAGATTGGGATTGGCCTTGCAGGATACTCATCAACAGCAAGTAAATCTATTATGGGACATAAAAGTGATGAAATAGCAAATATATTAAGCTACTCTTATAGAGAAGAAATGATACATAAGGATGATTTGGTATTGTTATGAGTCTTGAAAATGAACTAGATAATTTAGGTAAAGAAAGCGTTGTTGCCTCTCTAGAAATCAAATCCTTGAGTAAGCATGAAAAGAATGAACTTTTAAAAGCTATCATAGAATCTTTAAAAAACGATAAAGATCTAATTCTTAAAGCTAATAAACGAGACATCGAAGAATCCCAAAATAAATTATCCAATGCAATGATTGACCGCTTGATGCTTGATGATCAAAGGTTTGAGGGTATTTTAGAGTCAATAAAAGATGTGATTTCTCTTGATGACCCTACTGGAAATATTTTATTTACCAATGAAAGACCTAACGGAATGATTGTTGAAAGAGTGTCTGTTCCACTTGGAGTTATTGGAATTATATATGAAAGCAGACCAAATGTAACAATTGACGCTACTGTACTATGCCTAAAAGCAGGAAATAGTGTGATTCTCAGAGGTGGTTCTGAGTGCTTCAATACAAATACAGCCATGGTCAACTCAATGCAAAAAGCTATGCGATCAAAATCTGTAAGTGAAAATATAGTTCAGTATGTAAATACAACCGACAGAGCGGCTGTTGATTATATGCTATCTAAAATGGATAAATATATTGATGTAATTGTCCCTCGAGGCGGTAAAGGTTTAGTCAAAAAAGTTCAGGATACTGCAAAAATTCCTGTTATTGGTCATCTTGATGGCGTATGTCATCTTTATGTTGATGAAACATCCAATCCAGATGTTGCAAGTAAAATTGTAGAGAATGCAAAATTAAGAAGAACTGGTATTTGTGGTGCCGCTGAAACAGTTCTTGTAGACGAAAAGTGCATTGATAGTCATTTAGGTAAAATAATAGAAACTCTCATAAAAGGTGGTTGTGAAGTGAGAGGTGATAGCATATGCATGAATTATTCCGATAAAGTAAAAGAAGCGACTGAAATTGATTGGGAAACTGAATATCTTGAAGCAATTATATCTATCAAAATTGTAAAGGATGTAGATGAAGCAATTGATCATATAGCTAAATATGGATCAGGACACACAGAAAGTATAATTTCCGAAAATAAAAATAATGTCGAAAAATTTTTAAACTCAGTAGGTAGTGCAATTGTAATGCATAATGCGTCTACTCAATTTGCTGATGGTGGAGAATTTGGCCTTGGTGCAGAAATTGGAATAGCAACGGGCAAGCTGCATGCAAGAGGTCCTGTGGGGCTTGAAGGTTTGACAACCTATAAATATATTGTTCGTGGAAGTGGGCAGGTAAGACCATAAATGAAAGTAGGAATTTTAGGTAGTTCATTTAATCCTCCACACAAAGGTCATTTAGAAATATCAAATCGAGCATTAAGAACTTTTAGTTTGAACGAAGTTTGGTGGCTTATAACTAAGATCAATCCATTAAAAAACTCCTCAGATTATATTTCATTAAATGAGCGCAAAAGTAAAATTGATGGAATCATCAAAAATGAGAATATTAAATTCAAATATTATGAAGAAGAGACAAATTCTAACTATCTCATAGACAATCTTAAATATATAAAAGAAAAATTTTCAAAAGATACTTTCATTTTTCTTATGGGAAGTGACTCACTTAATGAAATGCATGAATGGAAAGAATACAAGAATATATTTAATCAAATGCCTATTGCTGTATTCAATCGACAAGATAATGAATATCAATCGCTAAACTCAAAAGCGGCCAAAACATTTGAAAAATATCGAGTAGATGAACTATCCGGTAGCTCAATATTTACCAAAGTACCCTGCTGGACATTTATCAAAGATTTTGATGAAAATGTTTCGTCGACAGAAATTAGGTCTAAAATTGACTAGTATACTCAAAGATATTCTAAACGAATTAGAAGACAGTAAAGCTTCAGATATAGTTTCAATTAATATTTCAAAAAAAACATCACTAGCTGATTACCTGGTATTTGCAACAGGGACTTCCAATCGGCACATTAATTCGATTTCACAATCAGTTAATAAAAAATTAAAGAAATTAAATATAAAAAATCCTTCTATTGAGGGAAGCAATGATAGTGGTTGGGTCGTTATTGATAGTGGAGATGTAATAGTGCATTTATTTAAAGATGAGATAAGGAAGTTCTATAATCTTGAAAATATGTGGTCAACAGAAATAGAATAATAGATGTAATGTCATGGACATTGAGATTTTATATCATGATAAATTTAAATTTGAGCAAGAAGAGTATCTATTTAAAATGTATCTAAATCGTATTAGAAAAATATCTAATAATCTTATAACTAAAATTAAAACTGAAAAGGTTAATGATAGGTCTCTAATAAAGAAAATAAAATTAAAAAAAGGGAATGAAGCAATAATATTACTTGATGAAAAAGGTGAAGTAGTCACAACTGACAAATTCAAACATTTATTATTTGAAACCTCCTTGAGTAAAATATTGTTTGTAGTTGGAGGGACTGATGGATTCAGTAAGGAGATAAATAATTTGTGCAATAAGCGGATATCAATCAGTAAAATGACACTTACACACTCTTTTGCTGCTATTATTTTATTAGAACAAATTTATAGATCTGTTACTATTAAAATTAATCATCCTTATCACAGAGCATAGAATGAAACTATTTTTTACTTTTATTTTTTTTATATCTTCTTTTTTTAGTTTTAATTATTTATCAGCAAACAATCAGGATCTTTACAAAAAATTAGAGGTCTTTGGTGATGTATTTGACATTATAAAACAGGATTATGTAGAAGAGATCAATGATGAAGAAGTAATTGAATATGCTATCAATGGAATGCTTCAATCGCTTGATCCCTTCTCAAGTTATATGGCCTCAGAAATATATTCTGACATGCAGGAAGAAACCAAAGGTAAATTCGGTGGACTTGGTATTGAGGTGACTATGGAAAATGGTTATGTCAAAGTTATTTCACCCATTGATGATACGCCGGCAGCAAAGGCTGGCGTAAGACCTGGTGATTACATTACGCATATTGATGACGTCGATGTTCTTGGATTAACTCTTGCTGAAGCTGTTGAACTGTTAAGGGGTCCTGTCGGGAAGTCTCTTACTATCACCGTTGTTAGAATCGGTGAAGAGGATCCTCTAAATATTGAGTTAAAACGGGCAATAATTACAGTTCAAGCAGTAAAATTTCGGCCGGAAGGAAACATAGGCTATATCAGACTGATCTCATTCAGTGAACAGGCAGATAAAGGAATAAAGAACGCTATAAAAGAATTAACCACTAGTATAGGAAGTGAAAATATTGAGGGGTTTATTTTAGATTTAAGAAATAATCCTGGAGGTCTATTAGATCAATCTGCAAAGGTCACAAATAATTTTTTAAGATCAGGTGAAATCGTTTCCATAAAGGGAAGAGATAAAAATGATATCTCAAGGTTTACTGCATCTGGTGGAGATATTGCAAGTGATAAACCTATGATAGTTTTAATTAATCAAGGATCTGCCTCTGCATCAGAAATTGTTGCTGGAGCTCTGCAAGATCATAAAAGAGCAATTATTATTGGTGAGCAATCTTATGGCAAGGGATCAGTTCAAACAATTTTTCCTCTAAAGGATTTAAGTGCAATTCGTATGACTACAGCTTTATATTATACACCCTCAGGGGATTCAATTCATAAAGTTGGTATAACGCCGGATATAGAAGTTGAATTTATTTATAATGAAGATGATAACGAACAAGATAATCAACTTGATTATGCCTTGGATCTCTTAAACAAAGACAGTGTTATAGAGTAAAGTCATATATCGAATGAACAAATACAAACCTGGCCTGCTTAAAGAAAAATACCGGAGAGGTGTAGGCATGATGATTATTAATAAAAATAAAGAAATATTTATTGGTCAAAGATTTGAAAAAGATAAATCGGCCTGGCAGATGCCTCAAGGAGGTATTGATAAGGGAGAAAAAACTATTGATGCTGTTATACGAGAGATGAATGAGGAAACTGGTATCAAAAAAAACTTTAAAATACTCTATGAAACTAAAATATGGCATTACTATAAACTGCCTATTTATTTACAGAAAAAATTATGGGGTGGAAAGTTTGTAGGGCAAAAGCAAAAATGGTTTTTGATTGATTTTAAAGGTAAGGACAGTGAAATTAATATACAAACGAAAAAGCCTGAGTTTAAAAAATGGAAATGGACTTCTTCGAAGAAAATGATGGAATTGATAGTGCCTTTTAAAAAAAAACTATATGCCAACGTGGTATCTGAAATGGTGGAAGAATTAAATAAGAATAATTAAGTAATTATTGACTTTACTACTCGCTCACAATTCCTTCAGCTACTACAAGCAACTTATTTTCTGAGAATTTTACAAACCCTTTTTCTACATTAAAAGAATTTGTATCTTTATCTGAGGTAACAACAATTGTACCTGGTCTGAGTGAAGTTATTATATTGGCGTGATTAGCTAAAAAGCCAATATCACCCTCTATACCTGGAACTACCACCATAGATGCTTCTCCGTCTAGGTAGGTCTGCTCAGGCGTAACAACACTAAAATTAAATGAATCAGACACTTATTTAAGCCGCCTCGACTGCCATTTTTTCAGATTTTTTTATTGCCTCTTCTATTGTACCTACCATGTAGAACGCTGCTTCAGGAAGATGATCATACTCACCCTTACAAATTGCATCAAAGCCTTTAATTGTGTCGTCTAATTCCACATAGATTCCTGGTGTTCCAGTAAAGACCTCTGCAACAAAGAATGGTTGAGACATGAACCTTTGAATTTTTCTAGCGCGCGAAACGGTCAACTTATCCTCCTCAGATAATTCGTCCATACCAAGAATCGCAATAATATCTTGAAGTGACTTATATGTTTGTAAAACAGATTGAACATTACGAGCTACTCTATAATGCTCTTCACCAACAATACGTGGGTCAAGAATTCTAGAGGTACTGTCTAATGGATCAACGGCAGGATAAATTCCCAATTCTGCAATTTGTCTCGAAAGTACAGTTGTTGCATCCAAGTGAGCAAAAGATGTTGCAGGTGCTGGGTCTGTTAAATCATCAGCAGGAACATAAATTGCCTGCACAGAAGTAATCGATCCTTTATTCGTTGAAGTTATTCTCTCCTGAAGTGAACCCATATCTGTTGCTAATGTTGGTTGGTACCCAACCGCAGACGGTATCCTTCCGAGAAGTGCTGACACCTCTGATCCAGCTTGAGTAAAACGAAAGATATTATCTACAAAGAATAATACGTCTTGACCTTCCATATCCCTAAAATATTCAGCAACAGTAAGTCCAGTTAAAGCAACTCTTGCACGCGCTCCTGGTGGTTCATTCATTTGGCCAAACACGAGAGCACATTTGGAGTCTTTACCCTCAAGAGTATTCACACCTGATTCTAACATTTCATGATATAAGTCATTTCCCTCACGGGTTCTTTCTCCTACACCAGCAAATACTGAGTACCCGCCGTGTGCTTTTGCGATGTTATTAATCAGCTCCATAATGATAACTGTTTTTCCAACTCCCGCTCCACCAAAAAGACCGATCTTCCCTCCACGTGAGTATGGTGCAAGTAAATCAACAACTTTAATTCCTGTTACAAGAATTTCTGTTTCAGTTGCTTGATCAACGAATTGAGGGGCATCTCTATGAATTGCCCATCTATCGGAGGACTTAATTTCTCCTCTCTCATCAACTGGCTCACCAACCACGTTCATTATACGACCAAGAGTTTCTGGGCCGACTGGAACTTGGATTTGATTTCCCGTATCTATAACTTCATCTCCCCTAGTCATGCCGTCGGTAGATTCCATTGCGATTGTTCTCACTGTTGACTCACCTAAGTGTTGAGCTACTTCGAGTACTACTTTTTTTCCCCCAACGTTACATTCTAATGCCGTAAGAATAGGAGGGAGATTGTCTTCAAATCTTACATCAACTACGGCTCCGATTACTTGCGAAATTGCTCCTTTATTATTAGTGGTCATACTGTGCTCCTTTTTTAAACTGCTTCTGCTCCAGAAATTATTTCTATAAGCTCTTTTGTAATAACCGCCTGTCTTGAGCGGTTATAAAATAGTGTTAAATTATCAATCATATCTCCCGCATTTCTTGATGCATTATCCATTGCACTCATTCTAGCTCCTTGTTCACTTGCAGCGCTTTCCAATAAAGCCTTAAATACTTGAACTGTAAAGTTGAGTGGCAAAATCTCATCAAGAATTTCACTTTCTCCGGGCTCAAATTCAAAAAAAGAGTCTTCTTTTATTTCTTGATCTGATTCGTTGCTAATAATCTCAATTGGAATAACTTGTTGTTCTGTTGGTATTTGTGAAATTACAGATTTAAACTCATTGTAAAAGATTGAGCATTTATCAAACTCACCATCAAAAAACATCTTCACAACTTTATCAGAAATATTTTTTGCATCTTGATAAGTTATAGATTTTACTGCTCTCATATCGATGACTTCAGTAATCATCTCAGAATATTGTCTCTTTAAAATGTCATAACCTTTTTTACCAACACATATAATTTTTATAGTTTTGTTTTGATCAATAAGATTTTCTATTTTATCCCTAAGAGTTCTTGTTACTATTGAATTAAAGCCTCCGCACAGACCTCGTTCAGAAGTGAAAAGTATCAACAGGTGAATTTGACCTTTTTCATCACCTGTTAAAAGATTTCTTTCAGTTGATGAAGGTTTGTAACCCTTTGATATAGACTCGATTAAATCTTTCATGCTATCAGAGTATGGACGACTTGACTCAGCAGACTCTTGAGCTCTACGAAGTTTTGCAGCTGCAACCATTTTCATTGCCTTCGTAATTTTCTCTGTAGACTTTACACTACCAATTCTTTTCTTAAGATCGTCTAAGTTAGGCATTTTTGTTTACTCTATCTGTTTTTTTTGAATTCTTCGATGATAGTACTTAACTTTGAAGCAATATCGTCCTCAAGATTACCTGAGCTATTAATTGCTTCGATTATATCTCCATGTGAAGATTTAATGAGTTCAAATAGATCCTTCTCAAAATCTTTAATTAAATTCAGCTCTAAGTCATCGAGGTAACCATTAACACCCGTAAAAATTGAAACAACCTGTTCAGCGATCGTCATGGGCGAATATTGATTTTGTTTTAAGAGCTCAGTTAATTTAGAGCCTCGATTCAATAATTTTTGAGTTGATGCATCAAGGTCTGATCCAAACTGGGCAAATGCTGCCATTTCGCGATATTGAGCAAGCTCCAATTTAATTGAACCAGCCACCTTTTTCATTGCTTTTGTTTGAGCAGCAGAACCAACACGAGAAACACTTAGTCCCACATTCACTGCAGGACGTATTCCTTGGTTGAATAGTTCTGTTTCTAAGAAAATTTGTCCATCAGTTATCGAAATAACATTGGTAGGGATGAAGGCACTCACATCATTCGCCTGTGTCTCAATTACTGGCAATGCAGTTAGAGAACCTCCGCCACTTTCATCATTTAATTTTGCAGCTCGTTCAAGTAATCTACTGTGAAGATAGAAAACGTCACCAGGAAATGCTTCACGTCCAGGGGGTCTTCTAAGTAAAAGTGACATTTGACGGTAAGCAACTGCTTGTTTTGAAAGATCATCATAAATGATTAGAGCATGCATGCCATTGTCCCTAAAATATTCACCCATAGAACAGCCAGTATATGGTGCAAGGAACTGAAGTGGAGCTGCATCACTTGCGGTTGCGGCTACAACAGTTGTATACTCCATTGCTCCTGCATCCTCCAAAGTTTTTACAGTCTGGGCGATTGAGGATCTTTTTTGCCCGATACCTACATATATACAATACAGTTTTTTTGTTTCATCATCTGACTCATTTATTGTTTTCTGATTTATTATGGTATCAATTGCAATAGCAGTTTTTCCTGTTTGCCTGTCTCCAATAATTAATTCTCTTTGACCTCTTCCAACAGGTATAAGACTATCAATAGCTTTTAAACCTGTCTGCATTGGTTCCGACACTGATTTTCTTGGAATAATTCCTGGAGCTTTTACTTCAATTCTACTTCTATTTTCTGAGTCAATGTTACCTTTTCCATCTATCGGATTTCCTAACGCATCAACTACTCTACCTAGTAGTTCCTTACCTACTGGTACATCAACAATTGCATTAGTTCGCTTAACAGTGTCTCCCTCTTTAATGTTTGCATCACTTCCAAATAAAACTACACCAACATTATCATCTTCAAGATTCAAAGCCATTCCCTTAGTTCCATCGTCAAAGAGAACCATTTCACCAGCTTGAACATTATCTAATCCATATATTCTTGCAATTCCATCTCCGATTGATAATACCTGTCCAACTTCACTGATTTCAGAATCAGAACCAAAGTTTTTAATTTCTTCTTTTAAGATTTTTGATATTTCTGAAGGTTGTATATCCATTTAAGCGACCTCTTTCATTTTTTCTTTTAATAGTTGTAATTGGTTTTTAATACTGCTGTCAATCATTTGACTGCCAACTTGAATTTTTAATCCTCCGATTAGTTCTGGTTCGATATTTAATTGTATATTGAAGTCAGCGTTAAATTTATCTTTTAACTTTGAACTGATATCAACTAACTGAGCATCAGTTAGCGCATAAGCAGAAGATACGGTTGCTACTCTTTCACCTTTTAGTGAAGCTAATAAGTTCTCAAATGTTCCTACAATTTCTAAGAGATAATTGACACGATTTTTTTTAACAATGACACCAATGAAATTTGATACAAGTTTTGATAATTCAATTTTTTCTGCGATAGTTTCAAAAAGTTTTATTTTATTTGATTTGCTTATTGAAGGGTTTAATATGACAGATAGAACTTTTTGATCTTCTTGTAAAATTTCCTTAATCCTCATTAATTCATTAGATACTGAATCTAATACTTTAGCCTCTTTGGCCAACTGAAACAACGCGTTAGCATACCGGTCAACAGCTGCTATTTGGTAAGTATTAACTTTTGACATTATCCATTAAATCTTTGAAATTTCAGTCATTGCGTACCATTAACTCTTACTTTTTTCAAGCATTGGAATGTCGCATTCACAACTAATTATACAAAGCTGTAGGGATCGATATCAACTGATATATTTACATTTGGAAGCGTCTTAGACCTAGACAGCCAAGTCTCAACAATTTTTTG
This sequence comes from uncultured Pelagibacteraceae bacterium, assembly GCA_902604225.1. Taxonomy (GTDB): domain Bacteria; phylum Pseudomonadota; class Alphaproteobacteria; order Pelagibacterales; family AG-422-B15; genus CACNXQ01. Next base: position 23,510 of record CACKXV010000014.1, read on the forward strand.
CATATTTCTGGCTTTTTTATCATGTATTAAAAACCTTTGCCGATGACGTCCTTTTAATTTGGAAAGT
>CACKXV010000015.1 GCA_902604225.1 uncultured Pelagibacteraceae bacterium
AGAGAATTACTGAATTAAAAAAAATATAAATGATAAATAATAAATAATTACTAATGATAATAGGCAATATCATTAGAGGAATAAATACGATTAAAGAGAAAATTCTTAATAGTAAGTTTGAGTTAAATAAGTTTTTCAATTTATTTTCCAAGCTTCCTATTTCTTTTTAAATAACTATGTAATATTTTATTCAAAGAATTTATTTTAAAATCTGGCCACAAAGTCTTAGTAAAATAGAGTTCTGAATATGCACTTTGCCATAACATGAAATTACTTAGCCTTATTTCTCCACCAGTTCTAATTATTAAATCTGGATCATTTGACTCAGGAATATACAAGTAATCCCTGAAGTTAAATTTTTTTTTCTTTTCAGACTGAATTTTTTTTATCGCATCCTCAATTTCCTGTCTTGATCCATAATTAAATAATAAATTCACATAAGTTCCATTATTTTTCTTTGTACTTAAAACAACATCGTCAATTATTTTTTTTATTTTACTAGATAGTCTTTTCTTGGAACCGTAATGTCTTATTGAAATATTATTTTTATTTGCTGAACTTTTAAATGAATCGTAAAAAGATTCTATAATTTTGAATAAATTACTTACTTCTGATGGTGAGCGCTTCCAATTTTCGGTTGAAAATACATAAAAAGAAATTTCATTTACTCTAAAATCTAATTTTTTTAAATTTTCACAAATTTTAATACAATTACGGACACCTTGCTCGTGCCCCTTTTTTTTTGATATCTTATTTTTTCTTGCCCATCTTCCATTCCCATCCATGATTATGGCTACATGGTTGATTTTTGATTTGTGCGAGTTTAATGCAATCACTTTGAGCGACGTTATATATTTTTTAAATCTTCTTCTTTAGACTTCTGAACATCATCAATAATTTTAACTTTATTTGCCGTAAGCGATTCAATTTCTTCTTGATATTTTTTTGAATCATCTTGTCCAATTTCCTTCTCTTTTTCTAATTTTTTTACTTTTTCAATGCCGTCCCTTCTAATATTTCTAATTGCCACTTTCGTGTTCTCTGCAATTCTGCTAGCTATTTTAAGGAATTCATTTCGTCTCTCTTCTGTTAATTGTGGTAATGGCAATCTGATAAGATTTCCTTCAATCATTGGGTTGATCCCTAAGTCTGACTCTCTCACTGCCTTATCAACCAAATTAACATTAGCTTGATCCCATATATCAATGTTAATTGTTCTGGCGTCAGGTGTAGTAATATTTGCTACTTGATTGATATTCATTTTTTGCCCATATGCCTCAACTTTAATTGAGTCAAGCATGCTTGGAGATGCCCTTCCAGCTCTTATACCACTCATCTCAGATCTAGATGATTGAATTGAAGCATCCATTCTTTTTTCAATATCTTTTTTTATTTGATCAAACATCGTTAATTTCTGAGTAATTCAAATTATTATTATAAACACCTTTAAAACAATCTTTCTCAAGAATAGAAAAAACTCTAATTGGGATTTTGTTTTCTCTCGCCACACTTATTGCTGCGCTATCCATGATTTTGAGATTATCAGATAAATATTTATTATAAGATATCTTTTTGTATTTTTTTGCATCTTTATTTTTTTTTGGATCCTTGCTATATATTCCATCAACCTGAGTAGCTTTATAGATATAGGAACACTTTAACTCAGCCGCTCTTAATGAAGCGGCTGTATCAGTAGAAAAATATGGATTTCCAGTTCCCGCGGCGCAGATCACAACTCTTCCTTTTTCCATATGCCTTATCGCTCTACGTCTTATGTACGTTTCACAAATTGACTGTATTGGGAAAGCAGACATTACTCTTGTTTCTAATTTTAACTTCTCTAAGGAATTTTGCATTGCAAGACTATTCATAACAGTTGCCAGCATCCCCATATAATCAGCATTTGCTCTATCCATCCCTTTTGCAGAAGCAGCAAGACCTCGGAATATATTACCTCCCCCTATAACAATGCATAATTCAACATTTAACTTAATAAATGATTTGATGTTTTTTGCTAACTTATCGACAGTTTTGAGTTCAATGCCATAATCATCATCGCCCATAAGAGATTCTCCGGATAATTTAATTAATATCCGTTTTTTCCTATTATTATTCATATTTTATGAACCTATTTCAAATCGAAGAAATTCTTGAATATTAATTTGACTATTAATTTCTTTTGAAGCTTGTATTAAATATTGTTCTATCGAAATTGATGGATCAATTACAAATTTTTGTCCCATTAATGTATTTTCTTCATAGAATTTATTTAACTTACCCTGCATCATTTTCTCAAGAATATTGTCTGGCTTGCCCGTTTCTTTCAATTGCTTTGAAATTATTTCTTTCTCACTCGCAATGATAGACTTATCAAGATCATCTACTGTTAATGATTTTGGAGCAGATGCTGCAATATGCATACAAATATTTTTACCAATAGTATCTATTTTATTAGAGTCAGAGTTAAAGTTTATTAGAACACCAATTTTTCCCATGCCATCAGTTACACTGTTATGTATATAGCTGTAAATGTTTCCTTGTATAAATTTTATATTTTTCAGTACAATGTTCTCTCCTATTTTACCTACAGCGTCACTAATAAGTGTTTTTGTATCTTCAATTGATTTATCTGTATCATTCTTATTTTGCATCACAATTTCAAGAATAGAATTAACAAGATCATGAAATTCTGAATTTCGTGAAACAAAATCAGTTTCGGAATTTACTTCGATCATAGCTGCTGAATTGCCTTCTTTCTTTATTGCAACAAGGCCCTCGTTTGCATCTCTTGAGGATTTTTTTTCGGCTTTTGCAATTCCTTTTTCACGTAGTAACTTGAAAGCCTCATCCAAATTACCATTTGCATCTGAAAGAGCAGACTTACATTCCATCATGCCTGCACCAGACATTTTTCTTAACTCTTGAACTTCTTTAGCGCTGACTGTCATAACTGTTAACTTTTATATGATAATATTCTCTTACTACTTAACACCATCATCAGAAGATTTATTATCAGCCTGATCATCTAAAACTTTATCAGATGTCATTGTAGATTTATCTTCTGTAAAATTTATTTGAGTTTCTGCTGAATTAATTGTTTCTTTTATCAAAGAGCAATAAAGGTTTATTGATCTTCTTGAGTCATCGTTCCCAGGTATTGGATAGCTTATTTCTTCCGGATCTGAATTGGTATCGACTATTCCAATTATTGGTATATTCAAATGATTAGCTTCCGAGACTGCTATATGTTCTAATTTTGTATCAATAATAAAAAGTAGGTCTGGGGATTTCTTCATCTCACTTATTCCACTCAAAGATTTTACGAGTTTATCATGTTTGTTAGTGAGCTTTAATATTTCTTTTTTTGTAAACTCATTATTTGGATTTGACTTAAGAACTTCAAGTTCTTTCATTTTCTTGATTGACTTTGTAATCGTAGACCAATTGGTAAGCATTCCACCAAGCCATCTATGGTTGACGTAGTATTGTCGAGTTTCTATTGCTAACTCAGCAATCTTTGCTGATGCCTGTTTTTTTGTTGCAACAAACAAAATTTTCCCACCACGCGAAGTGACACTATCGATTACATTTAATGCCTCTTGCATCATTTGAACAGTATGATTTAGATTGATAATGTGTACATTTTCTCTTGTACTGTGAATATATTTTTGCATTTTGGGGTTCCATCTTTGTGACTTATGTCCAAAGTGAACTCCAGCAGTAACTAGTTCTCTTAAATCTATATTAGGTATACTCATATAATTTCTCCGGTTGTACATCCACAACAATTTGACCTTAAATAAGGACCGGACAGCAAAAGCTATCGTTGTGTGATTAAATTAAGCGTTTAATTACACGAAGGATAAGTAATATTCAATACTTTTATCAACTAAGGTCTATTTTTTTTACGCCGTTAAGAGTTTTGATTTCTTTAATCATATCAGCGCTAATTTCGAATGCTCCAGGAATTTTAAGTAGTTGATTATCATATATAATTTCTACTTTCTGCATACCCTTAACCCATTTTAATTTCAGTAGTTCATCTTTAGTAAAATTGCCGTCAGCGTATATCTTTATTAATGAATTTACCTTTTCTTCATTTTCTGCCTTTTTCTTTTTGAGGTTTAATTTCTCAACATCATCGAAGCTAAATACTTTTTTTTAATTCACCTCTTAAAGTCCCATTTTGAAATGAAAAATCAACACTAATGATAAAGGACTCACCTTCAACTAATAAATCTCTATACTTTCTAAGATTACTCTCAAATACTATAAGTTCATATATTGAAGACAAATCAGAAAAATTTAAAAAAGCATAAGCGTTTCCTCTTGCAGATCTTTTTTCTTTTTTCGAAAGCAGCGTTCCTCCTAATAATACATCTTTTTGATTATAGGCTGATTCATTTTCCTTTATATCTAAATACTCCTTAAGCATTAGTGATGGATAATTTTTTTTATGAGCCTCTAGTGGATGTCCTGTAAGGTAAAAACCTAGCATTTCATATTCTTTCATTAATTTATAGGGATAGCTCCATTCCTCCTCTTCGTTTATTGTAAAATTAGATAGCTCTATATCGCCAAACATATCTTCTTGTTCTGATAAAGATTTATTACTTTGTGATTTGTGAAATTTAACAATTTCTTGAGCTTGATTAAAGACTGACGACCTATTCACTTTAAATTCATCGAAAGCTCCTGCGCAGGCAAGTGCTTCTAATGTTTTTTTATTTATTATAGATGTATTGCATCTTTGAATAAAATCACTAAAATTTTTAAATACCCCATTAGAATTTCTTTCATTTACTAAATCGTTCATAGACTCAATTCCAACATTTTTTATGGCCCCTAATGCATAAGAAATTTTTTCTCCCTCTCTAGAAAAATAAGAATTAGATTGATTTATACTTGGGGGAATAAGTTTAATGTTCATTCGCACTAATTCTTGCTGAAAAATAGATATTTTATCTGTATTATTAATATCAAGTGACATTGATGCTGCAAAAAATTCAATAGGAAAATGCGTCTTTAAAAATGCAGTTTGAAAAGCAATAAGAGCGTAAGCAGCTGCATGACTTTTATTAAAACCGTAATCTGCAAATTTTGATAGCAATTCAAATATGTTTTCTGCTTCGTAGTTTTTCAATTTATTCTTCACACACCCGCTAATAAATCTCTCTTTTTGAGCTTTCATTTCTTTTTTTATTTTTTTTCCCATTGCTCGTCTCAATAAATCAGCTTCACCATCAGAATAACCTGAAAGTTCTCTCGCAACTCCCATTACTTGCTCTTGATATATTACAACTCCATATGTTTCTTTTAAAAGTCCCTTTAGCAGAGGGTGTATGTAATCTAGTTTTTCTCTTCCATGCTTTCTTTCAATATATGAAGGTATATTTGCCATAGGGCCAGGACGATATAGAGCGACAATTGCAATTATATCCTCAAATTTATCTGGCTTTAATTGCTTTAATGTATCCTTCATTCCAGCACTCTCTAACTGAAAGATTCCAGTTGTTTCACCAGTACTGAGTTGTTCGTATGTTTTAACATCGTTAATATTAATTTTATCTATACTGAAATCTGAATTATTATTCCGTACCAACTTTATACATTCATTGATCAAAGTAAGTGTTTTCAATCCAAGAAAGTCAAATTTAACTAAACCAGCGTTTTCAACCCATTTCATATCAAACTGAGTTAAGAAGATGTTACTTTCTGGATCACTGTATAATGGTACATCTTTAGATATTTGATCTTTTGATATAACGACTCCAGCGGCGTGAATAGATGCATGTCTTTTTAAACCTTCAAGTTTAAGAGAAATATCTAGTAGTTTTTTGACCTTGGGATCTCTATTAGCTTCTTCATTTAACTTTGGCTCTTCATCAATATATTTCTGAAGAGACATAGGTCTAGAGGGATCAAATGGCATTAGCTTGCAAAGATAATCGACCTGACCATATGGAATGCCGAGGACTCTGCCGACATCTCTTATTACGGCTCTTGCTTGCAATTTACCAAAGGTAATAATTTGTGCGACTTTATTTTCACCGTACTTATTATGAACATAATCAAGCACCTTATCTCTTCCATCTCTGCAGAAATCTATATCAAAATCGGGAAGCGATACTCTTTCAGGATTTAAAAAGCGTTCAAATATTAATCCAAACTTAATAGGATCAAGATCTGTTATATTTAGACACCACGCTACGAGTGATCCTGCTCCTGATCCTCTGCCTGGTCCAACAGGTATGTCGTTATTTTTTGCCCATAGGATAAAATCAGAAACTATTAAAAAGTATCCCTCATATTTCATATTAATGATTATTTTTAATTCTTTAAAAAGTCTTTCTTCGTAAACTTTTCTGATTTCGTTTTGTTGTTCGATAGCTATGTTTTCAATGTCGAATTTGTTATTAAGCCGATCATCTAGTCCATCTTTGGCTAGTTTCTGCATCAATTCCCTCTCTTTGTTTTGATCTTCATCATAAACGGGTAAAATAGGATTTTTAATTTTGGGTCGATGAATACATCTTTGAGCAATTTCAATCGTATTATTAAGAGCTTCTGGCAAATTATGAAATAGCTCGAGCATTTCATTTTGAGATTTAAAATAATGATCCTTAGATAACTTTTTACGATCAGCTTGAGACACAAAAAGTTTTTTTTCAATGCACATCAATGCATCATGGGCTTCAAAATGCTCTGGGCCTTCAAAATAAGCATCATTAGTAGCCACTAACGGAATCTGATGGTCAAAGGCCAAATTCAAAACAGCTTCTTCGTTTAACCGATAATCAACACTGCCAAATCTTTGTATTTCAATATAGAAGTTGTCATTAAATTCTCTTTTAAAGTCAGAAACAAATTGTTGAGACTGTTTTGTGATCATGTGATCGGTTGAATGGGCTAATATCGAATTATTTCCACCAGATAAAATAATTAAGCCATCTTTAAATTTAATTAAATCATCAACTGTTACATACGCATTACCTTTATTAAAAGTATAGGCATTCGAAACACATTTTAATAAGTTCTCATATCCTTCATTGTTTTTTGAAAATATATTTAAATAGAAATATAGATCATTATCCTCAATGTTTTCATGTAAGTATTCTTTTGGTGTTTTAATTTTTATATTGCAACCTAAAATTGGCTGAACTCCAACTTTTGCAATTTGCTCACTAAACTCTAATGCACCGAACATATTATTGTTGTCAGATATGCCAACGGCTGGCATTGAGAATGACTGGCATAGTTCAGCTATTCTCGCAATTGGCAACGCTCCTTCAGATAGCGAATACTCTGTTTTATTTGTTAAGTGAACAAAATCAGCCATTAACTAAGATCAATCCTTCTGTCAGACTTATTTGCCCATTCTTGATTATGCGTAGCCATTATTAATGTCATTTTTTCTGATTCGACATAATCAATTAAGTATTTAAAAACATTTAGTGAATTTTCATAATCAAGATTACCCGTGGGTTCGTCAGCAATAACTATTTTTGGCTTATTTATTAAAGCTCTAGCTATTGCAACTCTCTGCTGCTCACCGCCAGATAAACTATTTGGAAAATGAGATTTTCTATGGCTAATTTCAAAAATATTCATTAATTCGTCTGCTTTTTTAAAAGCTACATCTTTGGCCTCACCTCTCAAAATAAGTGGGAGTATAATATTTTCAATTGCACTAAAATTATCAAACAAATTATAATTTTGATAAATAAATCCAAAATTATTCCTTCTTACTTCACTTTTCTCGTTACTATTTTGATTTGAAATAATTTTAGCATTCAATAAAATTTCACCTTGATCAATTGAATCTATTAAACCAACTAAATTTAATAAGGTTGTTTTACCTGATCCTGAAGGTCCAACAATCGAAATAAATTCACCTTTATCAACGGTAAAATTAAAATTATCAAATATAGTAATATATTCGCTACCTTGCCTATAAGACTTAGAAATATTTGATAAAACTAGAATATTTCTATCCATTTCCAAGTATACCTTTAATTTCAGTTTTAGAAGCTTTGTAGGCTGGATAGATTGTAGCAATAATTGATACTGATAATGAAAATAAAAATATTATTGCAATTTGATTTATATCTATATTGGTAGGCATTTTATCTAAATAATAGAATTCTGAAGGAAAAAGATTTAAATCAAATGTATTATTTAAGAAGTTTCTTAAAGAATCAATGTTTATAGTGAATAGTATTCCTAAAATTGTCCCTAATATTGTTCCAGAAGTACCTATAATAGAGCCAACAATTAAAAAGATCCTTAAAACTGAAATATCACTAGTACCAATTGTTTTTAATACTGCAATTTCTTTAGATTTTGTTTGTACAAGAATAAATAAGCTCGTAATCACATTGAATGCAGCAATGACAATAATTAAAGATAAAACAAAGAACATTAATTCACGTTCAGTCGCTAGAACCTCCCAAAAAGAACTGTTCAGCTCTATCCAATCTCTAATAATGTAGTTATTGCTAAATACTTCAGATATTTCTTCTTTTACCATTTGTAAATCAGCAATATCACTTAGGTGAACTTCAATTGTAGAAACTAAATTTTTAATTCCAATAAGTGACTGAATATTTGGTAATGCAGTATATGCAAAGTTAGAGTCATACTCGCTCATTCCTGAAGTAAAAATTCCAACAACAACCATGCTCTTACTTTTTGGGATTTGACCAAAAGGTGTTGAGAGCATATTTGATGAAAGAACCTTAACATCCTCACCAGGAATAACATTTAATGCTAATGCCAAGTCTGACCCTAGTATTATACTATCTTTTACATTAATTTCTTCATTGTTACCGATGCTTTGCGAAAATGAGTAGTGTTTCATGTTTTCTTCTACGAAAGATTTTAAAACAATTCCTGTAGTTCTATCATCTGAGCTAATAAGGGCTTGAAGAGTTATATTGGGGTCAATAAATTTAATCAGAGGTACGTCTGAGAGCTCGTCTTGATATTCAAAATATTTATCATTTTTTTGTATGAATATATGACCATTGAAACCAATAATTCTTTCTTTTAACTCGATATGAAAACCATTCATCACTGACATTACAATTATTAATGTTGCTACCCCAATACATATACCTATGAAAGATAACCAAGAGATGACTGACAGTAATCCACCTTTTCTAAGGGGAACAAGATATCTAAATGCTATAAATCTTTCAAAATAATTAAATGGCACTTTATGATGGAAATCTTTTGATAAATTCATCAATCTTGTCGATATTTATAAATTCCGAATTTCCAGTCCTTCTATTTTTATATTCAATCTCATTATCTGATTTTGATTTATTCCCGATAATAATTTGATGAGGTATTCCAATCAAGTCCATACGAGAAAATTTAACTCCTGCATTGTCTTTTTTATCATCATAGATAGTTTCATGTTTATTAGAGATATAGTTATAAATTTTTTCTGCATTACTGGAAACTATTTCGTCTTTTGGAGATAGGTTTATTATGCCAAATAAAAATGGAGCAACGACGTCAGGCCATATTATGCCTTTATCATCGTGTGAAGTTTCTATAATTGCGCCTACAAGTCTCGATATTCCAATTCCATATGAACCCATGTATACAGACTTCTCTTTGCCATCAAAATCAAGTACATTCGCTTTCATTGATGTTGAATACTTTGTGCCAAAACTAAAGATGTGCCCTACTTCAATGCCCCTAGACTGCATTTGATTTTGTTTATCTACATTTTTATTGAACTCAGACTCATTATATTTATCGTCAGAAACCGAGTAATAAGATTTAAATTTTTCTACTGGTTTTTTTAAATCCCCTTCATAGTCAATTTCATTAATAGATTCATCTTCTTGTAATATTCTTTGATCAAAGTATATGTCACTTTCACCAGTCTTAGACAGGATAACAAATTCATGTGACAAATCTCCTCCAATGGGCCCAGTATCAGCGGCCATTGGGATAGCCTTTAAACCCATTCGTGCAAAAGTTTTTAGGTAACATATGAAAAATCTATTGTAAGAGTCTTCAGATTTCATTTCATCAATATCGAATGAATAAGCATCTTTCATTAAAAATTCTCTACCTCGCATAACTCCAAATCTTGGCCTTAATTCATCTCTAAATTTCCATTGTATATGATAAAGTAATTGAGGAAGTTCTTTATAAGACTTTATTGAACGTCTAAAAATATCAGTAACTTGCTCTTCGTTGGTTGGGCCATAAAGCATCTGTCTATCATGACGATCATTAATTCTTAACATCTCTTTGCCGTAATCTTCATATCGACCGCTTTCATTCCAAATGTCAGCTGGTTGTATAGTTGGCATTAGAATTTCATTTACACCTGCATTATTTTGTTCATCTCTCACAATATTTTCAATCTTTTTCAAAACCCTTAATCCAATAGGTAGCCATGAATAGATACCTGAACTGGACTGACTGATCATTCCAGATCTAAGCATCAAGGTGTGAGAAATAATTTCTGCTTCGGAAGGAGCTTCTTTTAAAACAGGTAATAAATATTTAGATAACTTCATTCATATAAAAAAGCTTTAAGATAAACATCAAAAAACCGTCATTATTTAGAAAAAAGTATATGATAAACCAGATAATTACTGAAACAAATGTTGTGATTACAAATTTCTTAAATATCTGTGGATTATTGGGCGCTCCAGGATCCTCGCCCTCAGTTGCTATTTTTTTATTTGAATTGTTAATGTTTATCGGCAGAGACAAAAAGAAGATAAGCCACCAAATAAGAAGAAAGATAATAATTGAGCCTGTTATGCCCAATTTTAAACTTCTTCAAGCTCGATTAATGTTCCATTGCAACTTTTTGGATGAAGAAAGACAACAGGTTTTCCATGTGCGCCAGTTCTTGGCTTGCCAGTTCCTGTAATGGAAACTTCATGCGTATTTAATTTTTCAACTGCCTGATTAATATCTTCGACTTCTAAACAAATATGATGCATTCCCCCTTTAGGATTTTTATCCATAAACTTTTCAATAGGAGAGTCTTCACCGAGCACTTGTAAGAGTTCTATTTTTGTATTTCCCAAATCAATAAATATAGTTGTAACACCATGATCAGGTTGTTCTACCGGTTCTGATACCTTTGCTCCAAAGATGCTTCTGTACTGCTCAGCGGCTTCATTGATGTTTGGCACAGCTATTGCTATATGATTTAATTTTCCAATCATTCTAATTAAATATGAACAATACTTATATTTGTCAAAGGTTTTTTGCGAGAGTGCTTATAAATCAGGTTTCTAGAGAGAGTTTCAAGTTTCTGATAAATCTTTTTTTCCTTTTTTGATATATTGTTTTTATCATCAAAGAATTTATAAATTTCTTCTTCAAGAATATTTATTACTTCGTCACTATCATATTCATCGTCACTTAATATACCACTAGAAAAAATAACAGGTTCATTCTTAAGATTCATTTTTTTGTCTAACACACATGTTATATTCAATACTCCATTATAACTCATTTTTTTTCTATCTTTAATATGACTACTGTTATAATCAACTAGTCGGTTTCCATCTAAATACTGCCTTCCAGATTTACATTGATCATATATGTAAGGTGAGCCTGGTGCGAGCTGTAGAATATCACCATTAGATATTTGCATTGGAAACTGTACACCAAGTTCTCTGGCTAACGAAGAGTGTCTCTTTAAATGTCTATACTCTCCATGCACAGGAACAGATATTTTTGGCTTTACATGTTCATACATATCTACCATTTCATCAAGACACGGGTGTCCTGAAACATGAATATCTTCATCATATTCAGTAATAACCTCAGCACCAAGTTCAGAAAGGCGATTAAAAAGTTTAAATATTTTTTTCTCATTGCCAGGAATAATTTTTGATGAAAAAATTACACAATCATCTTGATCAATATCAATGTGCGGGAAATCTTGATTTGATATCCTCATCATTGCGCCCCTTGGTTCCCCTTGACTGCCAGTGCATAGGTAGAGAACCTCATGTTTTTTCTTTTTTGCTGCATCCTTTTCTGATAAGATTACATCTATATCCTTTAAAATTCCGTTTTGCCGTGCAACAGATATCATTCTATGCATTGATCGACCTAAAACAACGAGTGATCTTCCTGACTCTTTAGCGGCCGCTGCAATTGTTTCTAATCTTGCAACATTTGAAGCGAATGAAGTAACAAAAACTCTATTTTTTAACTTTTTAATAACGCCCGCAAGATTTCCTCGAACTGTAGATTCTGAACCCGAACGTCCACTTGTTAATACATTCGTTGAATCGCAAACCATTGCAAGCACTTCCTCACTATTTTCTTTTAATTGATTAAAATCAATTGATTCTCCTACAATGGGATTGTCATCAATTTTCCAATCACCAGTGTGATAAATGGTGCCCAATTTTGTCTTAATGAATAAGGAATTTGGCTCTGGTATAGAGTGTGTCAGTGTTTGAAATTTAATATCGAATGGTTTGATTTGAATTTCAGATGATAGATCGACTATATTTAATTTATCTTCAATATTTATACCCCTCTCCTCAAACTTTAATCTTATAATTGATGCTGTAAATGCTGTTGCATAAATCGGACACTTCAGGTCTGGCCATAAATAAGCTAATCCACCGACATGGTCTTCATGGGCGTGAGTAATAATTATTCCTTGAAGATTTTCTTTTCTTTCTTTTATAAATTCATGGTCTGGAAGTATCACATCAACCCCAGGAGTTGTATCGTCTCCGAAAGTAATGCCAACATCGACAATTAGCCATTTCATATCATCAATCTCATTGCCATAACCATAGAGATTCATGTTCATACCTATTTCTCCAGTTCCACCTAATGGCAGAAAAACTAGTCTACTATTTTTACTCATATATTTTTTTGCTTATTATGATCAGGCCGTTCAAAGTAAGATCATTTTCAAAGTAATTAATGCAATTTAAATCTTTTGCAAATAATTTCGACAAACCGCCTGTAGCAATGGTTTTTGCATTCAAACAGTCATTTTCTTTTTTTAACTTATCAACCAACCCCTCAATAAGACTGATATAGCCCCAATAGATACCTGACTCCATGGCATGAATTGTATCTTTACCGATAAGTTGGGCTGGTCTTTTAAAATCAATTTGTGGCAATAAAGCGGTACCGTCAGAGAGAGATTTGATAGACAAGTTAACTCCAGGACATATTAACCCTCCTGCATAACTGGCATTTTTATCTACTACATCTAAGGTTGTTGCGGTTCCAAAATCAACGATAATTAAAGGAGGCTCGTATTGTTTTACTGCCGCGATAGCATTAATTATTCTATCATCACCAACCTCGCTTGGGTTATCTAAGGTAAAAGATATAAATTTTTCAAGATCAGATGTTCTCAGTTCGACAATTTTCAAATCATCTCTAATACTTTTTATAAAATTAGTTAATTCATATTGAGCGTTTGGCACTACACCAGAAATAATAACTGATTTGCTATTAGATAAAAAATTTTTCAATTCAACTAAATCAGTGCTCATGTTGTTTTTTTGAGCATTCACTATGACAGATGTTTCTATTCTCATTTGGGAAATAAGCTCACCTTTAACAATGTTTCCAAATAAGATATTTGTATTACCTATATCTACAATTGTTCTCACATTAATAGTCAAATGACAATTCTCCTGCATTTAATTTAATATTTTTATTATTTGCGTTTATAATAATTTCAAAGTCTTTAGATATATCAATTAATATTCCTTCTAAAACTTTATCATTTGCCATAAATTTTACTGTCTTATTATAATTCCAGCATTTACTCTTGTATTCATCTATTAAAAGAGCTTCTGAATTATTTATTAATTTTCCTAAATACTCATTAAGAATGATTTCCAGGGATTTAATTAAATCCATAGTTTTCATATTCTTCTGCACTATAGCATTTAAAGATGTAGTGTTTTTTCCCTCTATAATTGGATGGTGTGCAACGTTGATACCTATACCAATAATTGAAAAGTTTTTACTATGAGAGAGAGAGTTTTCAATGAGTACTCCTGCCAATTTAGCGTCATCATAGAGAATATCATTTGGCCATTTTATTTTTAAAGGTTTATTATCCGTAATCACTTTTGAAATACATTGATACAAAGATAATGCAACAATACATGATAAAAATGGAAGTCTATCTAGGGAAAAATTAATAGGTAGAATTAAAGAAGCAAGCAGATTTCCCTCTTGGGATACCCATTTTTTATCACCTCGCCCTCTTCCTGCAGTTTGCTTACTTGCTATAATCCAAGTGGGAGAGAAAATTTTTTCTTTATCAATAAGTCTCTTGCTTTCAAGATTTGTGCTGTCTATGACATCATAATGGATGATTGCTGATTTAGATAACATTTCTATTAATAAAAAGATTTTATAGCATATTCTGAAAGCTGTATAATTGGTGCAGGATATATGAAAAACAAAATGACTAAAAAAGAAGATGGATAGAACAGAACTTGAAGTGATCGGATATTCACTCCATCAAACTCTTCTTTTGGTTCATCAAAATACATTATCTTTACAATACGAAGATAATAGAAAGCGCTAATAACACTTGCAATGATACCTATAACCGCAAGAAAGACCATATTACTGTCTAAAGCTGCAACGAAAATATAAAATTTACCAAAAAAACCAGCTAAAGGAGGTATGCCCGCTAATGAAAACATCATTAACGCAACTAAGATAGTAGTAAATGGATGATTTTTATACATACCTGAAAGGTCAGATATATTTTCAAAGTATGCATCATTCCTCTTTAAACTAAGTATAACTGTGAATACAGAAACATTCATGACCAAGTAAATCATTAGATAAATCAAAAGTGATCTCAACCCCTCACTAGAAACACAAGCGACACCGATTAACGCGTAACCTATATGGCCTATTGAACTGTATGCCATTAATCTTTTAATATTTGTTTGGGCTATTGCTGCGAAAGCAGCAAGCATCATAGATGCAATTGAAATAAAAAATATTATTTGCTGCCAATCTAAATACAATTCTCCAAAAGAATTAAATAAAAATCTTACCAATAAGCCCATAGCAGCAATTTTTGGAGCAAGAGCAAAGAAAGCAGTTATAGGTGTCGGAGCGCCTTGATATACATCTGGAGTCCACATATGAAAAGGAACTGCAGAAACTTTAAACGCAAGGCCTGCTAACACAAAAACTATACCTATTAAGAGGCCTAAGCTCTCAGAGTTATAATTGACAGCGATCAAATTAAAATTTGTATTTCCTGAAAAACCATAGATGTAGGAAATTCCAAATAATAATAAACCCGATGATAGAGCCCCTAATATAAAATACTTAATACCAGCCTCTGATGACAAAAGGCTATTTCTATTGAGAGCGGCTAATACATAAAGACTCAGTGATTGTAGTTCTAGACCAATAAACATAGCGAGCAAATCGTTTGAAGATACCATGACCATCATTCCCAAAGTAGAAAAAAGAATTAGTATGGGAAATTCATATAAATTTATGTGCAGGTCTTCTCTACTTGATACAAACATCACTAATGTAACAATCGATCCTATGAAGATCATGATTTTAAATAAAGACGAGAACTCATCAATGACGTAACTATTTAAATATATAGACTGATAAGGTTGATTAATGACAAGTGCTACTGCTATGAGTAATGATAGAATGGCAAGATTATTAATAAGTTTAATATTTTTTATAAATAATCCAAGAATGAGTAATATTAATGCAGAGCAAAAAATAAAGATTTCTGGTATTATGTGTAAAATATTCTCCATTAAATTAATTTAATTTACCGTTAACTTGACTCACAATTTTTTTTGCTGATGGCTCGATAATATCTATAACTGGTTTTGGATATATGCCAATAAATATTGTCAGAGCAATAAGTGGGACGAATGTAATTATTTCTCTTCGGGTTAAATCTAGCATCTCTGACAAATCATCTTTAATCAAGGCGCCGAAAATCATTCTACGATAGAGCCATAGAGAATATGTTGCCGCTAATACAACTCCAGTGGTAGCAAATACAGCAAAATAAGTATTTATACTGAATATTGAAAGTAATACTAAAAATTCTCCAACGAAACCGCTTGTTCCTGGTAACCCAAGACTAGCCAAAATGAAAATCATAAATGTAAATGCATACATTGGCATTTTACTTACCAATCCGCCATACCTGGAAATTTCCCTTGTGTGTAATCGGTCATAAACCACGCCAACACATAAAAATAATGCAGCAGAAACAATACCGTGACTTATCATTTGAATGACACTTCCTTCAATTCCTTGAACTGTAAATGTAAAAATCCCTAAAGTTACAAATCCCATATGTGCGACAGAGGAATACGCTATTAACTTTTTCATATCCTCCTGAACTAATGCTATCAACGACGTAACGATTATAGCTATAATACTAAGTGTAAAGATGAGTGGAGCAAAAAGTTCTGAAGCTTCAGGGAAAAAGCCGATTGAGAAACGAATAAAACCATATCCTGCCATTTTTAATAAAACTCCAGCTAATATTACTGAGCCCGCTGTAGGGGCTTCAACGTGGGCATCAGGCAGCCAAGTATGAAATGGCCACATTGGGATTTTAACCATAAATGACGCAAAAAAGGCAAGCCACAATACAATCTGTTCATTGCGTGTAAAATTATAATCCAATAAGTATGATACGTCTGTAGTGCCGGCTGTAATAAATATGTATATGATAGCTAGCAACATAAAAACAGAACCAGCAAGTGTGTATAAGAAAAATTTGAATGTTGAGTAAACTCTTCTTTCTCCTCCCCAAATGCCAATAATAAGAAACATGGGTATCAAACCACCCTCAAAGAATAAATAGAATAAAACAAGATCAAGGGAACAAAAGACGCCTATCATGAAAGTTTCAAGAGCTAAAAACGCAATTAAATATTCTTTAACAGAAAATTTAATACTGTCATAACTAGCTAGGATGCAAATTGGAACAAGCATTGTTGTGAGGACAATGAATAGGATTGAAATGCCATCAACGCCTAAATGGTAAGATATTCCATATTCAATCCAAAAATATCGTTCCTCAAACTGAAAGTCTGCATCTTGCTGATTAAATGAAAATAGTAAGTATAGCGAAATTAAAAAATTTAAAAAAGATATCCATAAGGCTGTATGTTTAAGATTATTTGAACTTTGATCATTATTGTTTCTGATCAAAGTCATAAAAAAGATCCCAACTATTGGTAGTAAAATTAAAATACTTAAAATTGGTAATTCATTCATTGATTAAAACCTAAAAATTATAAGCGTTATGATCAAAGATAAGCCAATCAAAATTGCAAATGCGTAATGATAAATAAGACCTGATTGAATTTGCTTAGTTCTCGTTGAGATACGGCTGACTAAAGAAGCAAGACCATTTGGCCCAAAACCATCAATAATATAACCATCAATTAATTTCCAAAAGAATTTACCAATTTGCATTGCTGGTTTAACAAGAAGCATGTTGTAAAGTTCATCAAAATACCACTTGTTTAGTAAAAAATTGTATAAAGGCTTATTCAGTTCAGCGATATTATGAGCAATATTTGACTTACGTAAATACATCATCCAGGCAATGATAAATCCAACGACACCTAAAATCGCTGGAAGATAATAAATTAACAAAGGTATATGATGATGATCTTCATGATGTATTACAATTGATCCATTCCAAAATTCATCACTGTTATAGCCTATGAAGTAACTTTTAAACATAAAACCAAAAAAGAGAGCGCCAATAGCTAAAACCATTAAAGGTACCAGCATAACTGAAGATGACTCATGGACTTTTCTGTAATCCTCCTCAGCCATTCTAGTTTTTCCATTAAAAACAAGGAACATTAAGCGCCATGAATAAAACGAAGTCATAACAACTCCAATAGTAAGTAGAATGTAAGCATAATCAGCAAAATTTGAATTTGATAGATATGCTGTTTCAATAATTGCGTCTTTTGAATAATAGCCAGATGTAAATGGAAATCCCATTAATGAAATTGTTCCGATAATCATCATGACTTGAGTGATTGGTATAAAATTACTTATCCCTCCCATTTTTCTAATGTCCTGCTCTTCATGTACGGCATGAATAACTGAGCCTGCTCCAAGGAAAAGAAGTGCCTTAAAAAATGCATGAGTGAACAAATGGAACATTGCTACCCCGTAAGCGCCTAAACCTGCAGCAACAAACATGTAGCCGAGCTGACTGCATGTTGAATAAGCAATTACTCTTTTAATATCGTTTTGAACAAGTCCAATAGTTGCAGCAAAAAATGCAGTACTAGCGCCAATAACTACGACAAAATCCATCGCAATTGGCGCTAAATCAAAAAGCGGTGAGCATCTTACTACTAGAAAAACACCAGCAGTAACCATGGTCGCCGCATGAATTAATGCTGAAACAGGTGTAGGGCCTTCCATGGCATCAGGCAGCCATGTGTGTAAAAAAAGTTGGGCTGATTTTCCCATCGCACCTATAAATAAAAAGATACAAATTAGTGTTAACGCGTGGATCTCGTATCCAATAAAAGCAAATTGAGTATCTGAAAATTTGGCCACACTGTTGAAAACATTTGCATACTCAATACTTCCAAAGACAATAAAAATTGTAAAAATTCCAAGTGCCAATCCAAAGTCACCAACACGGTTGACTATGAAGGCTTTTATGGCTGCTGCATTTGCAGTAGGCTTCTTGTACCAAAAGCCAATTAGTAAATATGAAGCTAAGCCAACTCCTTCCCAGCCAAAAAATAATTGTAAAAAATTATCGGCTGTAACAAGCATGATCATAGCAAATGTAAACAATGACAAATAACCCATAAATCTAGGCTTACTATCATCATGTGACATATATCCGATTGAATAAATGTGTACCAAAGCAGAAACACTTGTAATAACTACAAGCATTACTCTAGTAACAGTGTCTAAATATATAGACCAATCAGCAGAAAAAGAGCCTGACTCAATCCATGTAAATAATTTTAAAGAAACAACACTAGCGTTTCCTATATCGACGATGAAAATAAAAAAGGAAAAGAAGGCCGCTAAAACAATAAAAGTACACGTAATAACCTCAGCTAAACGATCTATAAAAGCATTTCTTTTAAAAAAAGATAATGCGCACGCAATAAGAAATCCCAATAAGGGTAAAATTACAATGCTGTGAGCCATTATATTATCCTTTTAAAGTATTTATTTTCTCGATCTCAATACTGCCAGCATTTCGGTTATAGATTACCAAAATAGCTAATCCAATTGCTGCTTCCGCAGCAGCAACAGTTAATACAAACAATGAAAATATTTGACCTGTTAAATCATTAAGAAAATATGAAAATGCAATTAAATTTATATTGACTGCCAATAAAATAATTTCAATTGACATTAATATGATTATAACATTCTTTCGATTTAAGAAGATTCCAATTACACCTATTGAGAAGAGTAATGCTGACAAAATTAGAAATTGATTAAGTTCAATCATTATATATCAACACCCTCACCTGATTTTACATCTACAAGTTCAATTTTTCCTTTTCTATCAACTTGCTCTGATACAATTTGACGTTTAACGCCTTCTCTATCTCTCAAGGTCAATACAATTGATCCAACCATGGCAACCAGTAAAATTATCCCCGATAGCTGAAAATATAATACATAATTAGTATAGAGAATTGAGCCTATAGCTTGAGTATTAGATTGGTCCATGAAATTACCCAATGGGTTAGTTAATATTTGAATATTGGATAAATCTAAACGCGTGTTGATTAATACGATAACAAGTTCAGCAATAAATACTAATCCAATTAAAAGACCTATTGGCATGTATTGTAGAATGTTATCTTTTTCAAGAGATGTTTTAAAATCAAGCATCATAACGACAAATAGAAATAAAACAGCTACAGCCCCAACATAAACAATGATTAATATCATGGCTAAAAATTCTGCATGAAGAATAACAAATATTCCGGCAGCATTAAGAAAAGCTAAAATTAAAAATAAAACAGAATGAACAGGATTTTTTGTTGAAATCACCATTAAAGATGAGAGCAGGAGAATTGCAGAAAAAAGATAAAAGGTGAGTAGTGAGATTGACATGAAATCTACCTGTATTTAGCGTCAGCTTCTAAATTTTCAGCGATTACTGTTTCCCACCTATCACCATTTTCTAAAAGTTTATCTTTAGTATAGTAAAGCTCTTTTCTAGTTTCTGTCGTGAATTCAAAATTTGGCCCCTGAACAATTGCATCAACAGGACACGATTCCTCACATAAACCACAATAGATACATTTAACCATATCAATATCATATCTTGTGGTTCTTCTTGTTCCATCATCTCTTGGCTCAGTTTCAATTGTAATTGCCTGAGCTGGACATACTGCCTCACATAGCTTACATCC
>CACKXV010000016.1 GCA_902604225.1 uncultured Pelagibacteraceae bacterium
ATCTGCATGATCTAATGCGTCTAAAACCAATTCTCCCCTACTTCTTTTATTATCTAATGGTCCTAAACTGTTCATTCGATTCATGATACCGACTGCTAAACCATAGTCATTGATACCAAGCCATGTGCCCCCAGCAATTAAATCCTTTCCTGCAAATACATGAGGTCTATCTTCCCAGTGTCTACCAGGTGTGAGTGACTCTCTGTCCTTCATTTCATCTCTGTTAGCACCAATTATTAATGGCCACTCTGAGTCACTTTGTTTTAAAATTACTATCGAACACATTTGATTTTTTATATAACTTTACTAGTTAATTGATGTCATGGAAAATAAAAAAACAGCTTTGATCGTTGAAGGCGGTGGCCAAAGAGGTGTATTTTCTTTTGGAATAACCGATACCTTTATTAATAGGAACTATGATCCATTTGATATTTACATGGGAGTCTCAAATGGAGTGGCGGTTCTATGCTGGTATCTAATTAGAGAAACAGACAATAATTTAGAAAAAATGCTCTATGCGGCTAAAGGTGATTACCTGAGCTATAAAAATATTTTTATTGGTAAAGACATAATTAAATTTCATCAGATGTACGAGGATGGTGAGAAGATGTTTAAGCCAAGTATGGAAAAAATTAAAAATAATTTAAAAGGAAAAGATTATATTGCAGTTGTAACTGATGCGATCGAAGCAAATGCCGAATATTATTCATTTGGTGATGGTGAGTGGATGCCAAAAATGATTGCCTCTGGTACCCTGCCCATATTGGTTAGAACCCCAAGCTTAATAGATGGACGCAGGAAATTTGATGGAGGTGTTGCTGATCCCCTTCCCGTAGAAAAAGCATATGAGATGGGAGCTAAAAAGATAATTGTGATTAGAACATATGAAAAAAAATTTAGAAGGAAGTTGAAAATTGAAAATTATATTGGCGCTTTACTCTCAAGAGAATATCCTAAATTGAGAAAAGCATTATTAATGCATGATAAAACTTACAATCGAGCAGTTGATTTTATTAATAATCCCCCAAGTGATTGTGAAATTGTACAACTATGTCCACCAGAAAAACTAAAATCAAAAAGAGATTCAAAAAATATTGAGATTTTAAAAGCTGACTACAATTTGGGAAAAAAAGTTGCTAAAGTATATTTAGATGGTCTAGAGAACTGATTTAACAAATTCACTTATTTTATTTTCAACCAATGTTGTTGTTTCTGACGGAAAAGCATTAAAAGCATGATCTGCTCCTGGGACAATTATAATTTCTGCATTTGAACCATAACTCAACCATCTACCATACATAAATAATGAGTCATCAAGCAATAAATCTCTTGTTCCTACTGTAAATAATGCTGGTGGCATTCCCGTTAAATCTCCTTGAATGGGTGAAACGTCTGGCAAGCTTTTATCCACATCTCCTTGAAAGTATGAGTCTCTAAATTTTCTAATCATTGCATATGATAATAGGAATATTTCTTCAGAACCGTCTTGCCTGATTGCGCTTGGTGTAAGTCGAGCATCATAGGATCCGTAAATAAGGTTTGCACCCTTGATAGTATCTAACATCCCTTTACTTTTCAGTCTCAACAATGTAACCGCTGATAAGTTTGCACCAGCCGACTCTCCACCAATTACAATTTTTTCTGTATTGAATTCTTTCTTTGAATTTTCTATCAACCAAACAGCTGCTGTTTCACAGTCATCTGGAGCAGCTGGATAAGGGTTAGTTGGCGCAAGACGATATTCCACACTTACTACAACACAATTAAGATCATTTGAAATTTTTTCCAAAGATTGATCCTGCATATCTGCAGCGCCAATGCAGTGACCGCCGCCATGTATGTGCATATAAATAAAATCAGGACTGTCGTGATTAATTATTCTTATCATTACTTTATGATCACCTATCCCGACTTGCCTATTTTCAGCACGATCAGAATATGGTTGGAAGGCAAGCAATCCACCACCTTGTCTTCTTATTTCTTGCAAGACATCAAAAGGTATTTCATGTGATGGGGGCGCGTTGACTAGCAAATTTTTTATATGATCATTCATTTCGTGAATGTCTTTAGATATATTTTTATGATCAAAAGCTTCAGGAGAGATAGACGTAAATAACATTTTTTTTATGTGCGCGTTTTAATATAATTAAAAGTTCTATTCAGAATTAAAACATAAACTGGCAAAAATGCTAGGTAGCAAACAACTAGTTTCAATATGAAATCGTTGAATGCTATGAGATCCCAATTTTCTCGCATAAAATCGTCTGCAGAATTATAAAATGCTACACCATAAAACAGATATGTATCAATCAATTGGGCAAAAAAGGTGCTTACAACTGGCGCAAGGTACCAATAAGAACTTAAATTGAAGCCATCATCGCCTACTCTGTCCCTTACTTTTGAAAATACAAAGACATCAAGCAACTGCCCAATTGAATAAGCTAAAACAGATGCAATCGCTATTCTAAAATCAGCAAATACATATGAAATTATAAAAGCTGGTATAAACGCGTATCCGACAACTTTACGTGCATTTGTTGCATTCGAAAGTCGTACTGTCAAATCTGTTGCTAGAACTATAATTGGAAACGTGAATGTACCAATAGTATAGTCCAAGCCAAATATATTTATTGGAAATTGAACTAAATAATTTGATATAGCAATAATAAAACAATGCCCCAAAACTAAATAGGTTAATAATTTTCTATTAAGATCCATAGAATTCATAATTAATCCATATAACTGTTAAAACAAGTAAAGTTGCCATAAATCCATTAAATCGATTAATTGCTTTATCAGATTTGATGAAATTATTTAAAAATACACCAATCGTTGTCCAAGTTAAAACAGCAAATATATTTGAGATTGTGAATGCAATTAATATCCATATCATGCCATTCATAAAGCTGTCGATAAACTCAAAATTTTTAAAATCAGTATAAATAGAAATTGTTGTAACTGCCATCATGACTCCTTTTGGATTAACATATTGAAACAATGAAGATTCCAAGAAGGTAATTGGCTTTGAACGACTTTGATCTTCTGCGTCGTAAGAAAAGTAAATACGGTAAGATAAGTATAAAAGATAAAGTGATCCTAAAATTTGTAATAATGTTTGTATAAATGGAAAGTTATTAAAAATAGTTATTAATCCAAGGCTCAAAACAATCAATAAAGATAGGAAACCAAACACCACTCCTGACATATGGGGAATAGATCCAAAATAACCAAAATTTCTACCCGATGCAGTTAACATAATATTATTAGGACCAGGTGTTCCAGATTGGATTACGCATAGTAGCAATAGTGGAAAGAAATACTCGATCATTTTTAGAAATATTTGTTAATGAACTATAAAGTAAATAGACGTAATAATCACAATTATTGTTGGTAGTATCATGTTATGAAGGTTTTCATCAACTTTATACGTTTTTACTTGCCCTTTTATTTTAAATGGAAGGTGTTTATCTTTGCCAGGTAGTAATTTTAATTTTTTTCCAAATGTATATTTGAAGGGTAATCTTCCTCCGGGATCAGAGAGTGTTCCCTTAAATAGAGGCATGCTGAAAATAGTTATTATAAATGTTACAAGGAAACCAAAATACCAAATAAGCCAAAAATAAAGCTGGTATGGATAATAAAATTCAGGAATATAAATCCATAATACAATTAAATTCAAAACCAGGATTGGATAGAATCCAAGAACTTGCCAGACTACATGAAAGCGTGCATGCCCTATCCAATCAGGATGAGTGGCATGAGTTTTATTGAAATCGGCAATAGTTGGACCTATCGTTAATAAAATTGATAAAATAGAAAAAACTATTCTTGGAATTGAATTCAGATCATATAGATCCATACAAATACTATTTAAATTTTTTACGCATATTGATTGCTGCTTGAATACCTGCTACGGGTTTTTTTCCCTCAGGGACTGTATTTCCTTTTTTGGTTAAGTTTTCAAAACTTTCACCTTTTTTGAACATATCATATAGAATATCAATATCCATATTTGTACCCACTGGTTCTTCAGGAAATCCTCTAGCTGATACCTCATGCTTAAAATCTTCTTCATTTTTCCAGTGCTCAAAAAATATTTCAATAAGATTGCCATCAGGATCTTTATAATACATTCCAGTTATCCAACCATGATTGATAGTCCAGTATGGCATAAGGCCTCGTTCTTTTGCTTTTAAGTAAAATTCAAACCACTTATCTATTGGATTTAATTGATAAGAAATATGGTCTAGTCCAACTGCTGATGGTGTAGACCTATTAAGCCACTCTTTAAATTGTGCTATCTTTTTTACAAAAAAATTTAGTTTATCAACTCCTGGCTTAGTGTTGGCAATAGCTACTCTATGGTGTTCTTCATCAAAAGCTAAAAAAGCAATATCATTACTTTTATACAAAGGCTTACATCCAAAAAGTTTTTCGTAAAAACTGACCATCTTTTCGTACTGCATCGTCTTAAAAGCTACATGATGAAAATTATCTGGAGAATACTCAGACCGAAACTTTCTGTATAAATCAAAATTTAAGATAACTTCATTTGTCATAATCTAAGCTGTCCAAAACCAATCAGGGCCAGGTAAATGAAGGACATGATTTTCTAGGCCTATTTCTTTATCTGTTAACTTATTACATTTTTCATTCATTAACATTAATAAATCTCTATTATTCTCATTTTTGGAGAGATCATTCATTTCGTAAGGATCATTCTCTAAATCAAATAATTGAAAATCAGAATTGTTAGTTACTAAATCATTATAGTCATGAGGTATGTTATTCATACGAGGAGAGAAAAATCTTAAAAATTTATATTTTTTGTCTACTACGCCTTTATAGTTAAGAGGAAGACTGAAGTCAGGTAAGAAATTGCCTTGCGAGGCAAATGCTTTAGCTTTATTAACAAAGCCTTCAGCTAAAGCTGTATGTCTAAATTTTTCTGCGACTTCAAAAACAGTTGGAATGATTTGAACCCCGTGTATTAAATGCCCTTCTACATCTCGATTATTTGCATAATTTACATTTTCAACTAAATGGGCGTAACTTTTACCTTTTAGTTCAGGAAATTTATTTTTTATTTCTAGCTTATCAAGACCTGCAAACTCCAATATTGAAGGTACGATATCAATATTTGAAATAATTGAATTGCACATTTTTTGTTGTTTTAAGTCAGGGTGATATACTAATGTCGGAACCTTGATTGACTCCTCCCAAGCTACAACTTTTCCTCTTGCTCCTTGTTGGCCAAGCATTTCTCCATGATCTGAAATCATAAAAATAATTGTATTTTCTAGCTGGTCTGTTTCCTGAAGAGTATCTATGAGCGTCATTATCCGCCTATCTACATCACGCAAACAATTAAAATAATAATTACAAAACTTTCTCCATAAGTCTGGCCGGTTATATGATATCTCTCCATAAAGAGTATTCATTAGTTCAGTCCCTATTTCTGCACCTGCGTCCATACTTTGTCTTGGACCAAAATTCTTTGGAAATTCAAAATCATGTTCTAAATCATAAATAGGATCATCAGGCGCAAACTGTTGGTTTGCTGCAATAAATCCAGTTCCTTTAATCTCAGGCGCTGCCCTGTAAAACATAATGTCATGAGGATTGACAAAATTTATAAATGCTGACCATGGCTTACTATTGTCTTTGTTTTCTAAAATAAACTTAGAAGCATCTCTGGCAGTTAATCCATCGTATTTATATCCACCTTGCCCCAAATCTCTTTCACCTGGTTGATTAGAATTATCAAATCCATATTTACTAAACATTTGCTTCATGCCTTCATAGCCAAGAGCGTTCTCATTTACATTACTTTCAGTAATATTTGTTAGATGCCACTTGCCAAAATATCCAGTTTCATAATTTTGATTTCTCATCATATGACCGATAGTATTTACATTGTCGTACAAGCCTGGCACCCAAGGTGTGACTGTATTGTCCCATACACCAGTAAATTGAACATGTTGACCTGTATAAACTGAACTACGAGCGGGTGAACAGATCGGTGTGGAAGTGTAAGACCGATTAAAATAAGTTGATATACTCTCGAGATATCTTCTAGCCGGTAAATCAATACTCTTGGGTATATATGGCCATGCCCTTTCTTGGTCATTTAATATTAAAAGAATATTGTAATTTTTTGCCTTTATGTAAGCTGGTGCTTGTTGCGTCATTAAGATTGAACTTAGTCCAGCTAATGTCACTGAAGCAGCAGATTGTTTGATAAAAGATCGTCTTGAGAGTTTTTTATTCATGTTGAAAAAAAACAATATACAATAATTTGTCTTGATACAATTCTAGCTTTTAGATATTCAATATATTTAAACATATGAAATTAGTTACTTTTTTACATAATAACAATCTAAGCATCGGTGCGGTCAAAGATGATCTGATTATTAGTTTTGCCCAATCATCTCTTCCTAAAAATATGATTGACTTTATTGAACTTGGTAACGATGGACTTGATACAGCTAATGACCTCATTGAAAAAGGTGAAGATAAAATAGAAGTAAGTAAAGTAGAATTATGTGCGCCTATTCCTAAGCCAAGCAAGATACTTGCTGTGGGATTGAATTATAAAGAACATAAAGATGAAGTCGCAGAAACGGCAGCTAAGACTATTGGCAAGGCGCAGGAAAAATATCCAAATATATTTAATAAACAAAATAGCTCAGTAGTTGGTCCTTTCGATTTAATACATAGGCCAAGAGCATCAGAATTTTTAGACTACGAAGGTGAGCTAGGTTTTGTTATTGGGAAAAAATGTCGTCATGTTCCTTACGACAGTGCTGCGAACGTTATTTATGGATACACAGTTGTGAATGACGTCACAATTAGAGATTGGCAGATGCGTGGACCGCCAATGACAATGACTATGGGCAAATCATGGGATACGCATTGCCCTTTTGGACCTTACCTAGTAACCAGTGACGAAGTTGGTGATCCTCACAATTTAAAACTCGAAACTCATGTTAATGGCGAACTAAGACAATCAGCATCAACAAGTGATTTGATTTTTGATTGCTTTACTCTTGTTGAATACTTATCAACTGCATTTACTTTGGAGCCAGGCGATTTAATTCCAACAGGTACCCCAGCTGGATCAGCGGTAATGACAAGAAATTGGCTCAAAGCAGATGATGAAGTAAAGATTGAGATTGAAAAATTAGGCTTTATTAAAAATAAAGTTATTGAAGAGCCAGAAGATACTCCCGTATATTAAATCTAGTGATTGAAACTGAATATGATGTAGTTGTTGCAGGGTATGGTCCTGTAGGAGAAACATGTGCAAATCTCCTTGGGTATTATGGGATCAAAGCATTGATTCTAGATAAAGAAAAAAATGCCTACCCTTTACCAAGAGCGATTACATGGGATGCTGAATGCCAGCGAGCAATGTCACACTGCGAATTCTTAAGCGAAGTAAAGACCAGAAAAATAAGAGGCGTTGATAATAAAGACGCTAATAAAAAATCAATCATGAAAATTACAACGGAGGGTTTTGACACATATAACTATCAACATAGAATTTTGTTTATTCATCAACCACAATTTGATGAAGCGCATAGAGAAAACGCAGAAAAATACTCAACCAATACTATAAAAACAGGTAGTGAGCTTTTAGCGGTAGATGAAATAAATGGAGTCATTAATTGTACATACAAAAATATTGATACCAATGAGCAGTTCACAGTTACAAGCAAGTATCTTTTAGCTTGTGACGGTGCAAACAGCACAGTTAGAAAGCTTAACAATATCAAATTGAATAGTCTTGATGCTGACGAGTCATGGATGGTAGTTGATGGATATACTAAAAGTAGTTTTGACTGTTTCACAGATATAGACGCTATTCAATATTGCAATCCAACTCGACCAACGACGATTATTCAAGGTGTAGAAAATTGCTTTAGATTTGAAATTGCATTTATGCCTGGAGATACCGTTGAAGAAATACAAAAAGAAAGTGTCTTTAGAAAATATATTGATCAATGGATTGGCGATAATGAAGTAGAATTTACCAGAACTGCGGTGTACTCCTTTCATGCGGCGGCTGCAGAGAGATGGAGTAATGGAAATATTTTTCTTCTTGGTGATGCTGCTCATCAGATGCCTCCCTTTATGGGGCAAGGCATGAACTCAGGCTGCAGAGATGCCGAGAACTTGCTCTGGAAGATTAATGGAGTACTTAAAGGTCTATATAATCCAAAAATTTTAGATACTTATGAAACGGAGAGAAAACCTCATGTTGCACGTATTACTAGAGCGGCTATCAAACTGGGTGGGGTGATAAATGCAAAAAGTAAATTTAGAGCATTAGTCAGAAACGCTGCGTTAAGAATACAGGGTTACTTCAAAGGTAAAGAAAATATTTTTCCTATTATGAATGGAAACCGTCTTGGCCAAGGAATTCATAATATGCCTAAAATAAAAGATGTCTCTCTTGAACGGTATTACTTTAATGAAATTAGTGTTCGACTTAATGATGGAAGGGTTCAAAGTACTGACAAAATCTTAGGAAAGAATTTTGGTATGATTTTGAATGATTTTGAAGGCAATAAAAAAATTTCTGATAAATATCTTGAATTCCTAAATAAACATAATTTTAAGATTATAAATATCTCTAACAATCATGAAAAATCTAATTACGACAAGTATATTGCTTGCGAAGATACTCACTCTGATATGCAGATTTATTGTGATAAGTATGATTGCAACGCTGTCATCTTAAGGCCTGACAAATATGTTTTTGATATTTTTAATTTTGAAACCGACAATGTTGATGAAATAGTTTCATCTGTAATTAAAAGCTTACAAGAAACAGCTTTATTTACTCCAAATTAATTAAGCTAACTTCTTTTAGGTAGGCTTTTAATTATGCTTAGATTATTCAAAATTGCCGATGAGCGTCTAATCTTTGCAAGTTCTTGATATTCTGGATCGTTATACCATGCTTTAGCGTCTTCTTCTGATGGGAAGGTCCATAATATAGTACGTCCTTCTATAGGTTTTTCACCTTCTAGATGTTCAATTTTATCGTCAAAGGTTATGAATTCACCTCCATATTTCTTTAATATTGGAAAAAAACCTTTTTCATAATTTAGATATGTTTCTTTGTCTTGAATATTGATATCCACAAGCATGTAAACTTTTTCACTCATACAATTATCCTATAATGGGTATAAAAAAAATCAAAGATATAAATTGAAACTAATATTTTATGAGTTATTAATATTAAATGCCATTAAATGATGAGGATAGAAAAAAAGGCCTAGATATACTTAAGGAAATGGATCTCCTTAAAAATGATGAAACCCCAGTATCAAAAAGTTTATTAAAACAAATAATAGACATGCTTTATGGAACTATCTGGTCCAGAACTGACAAACTGAGCCTTAAAGAAAGAAGCATGATCACGTTAACTGTACTTGTAGCTCTAAACAGAGAAAATGAATTGAAGTCTCATCTTAGAGGGGCACAAAATTTAGGAATTGAGAAGGAAAAGATTGAAGAAATGATTTTGCATGTTGCACATTACAGTGGGTTCCCAACTGCTGTTTCTGCCAGTCAGCTATTAAATAAAGTCTGGGATGAAAAAAAAGAATCCCAATAAAGATACTCTTATAGGTAAACAGAATTATAAGGTTTCAAACTTTAATCATGAATGGGTTCTATTTCATAATGAGTTTTCTATTTGTTCAAGAAAAGTAAGGGTATGTTTAGAAGAATTAAGCATTAATTATTATTCTCAACATATACATCTTATCGAGACAAAAGATTGTGAAAATTTATCAAATGATTTCCTTAAGATAAATCCTACTGCAACAGTACCAGTCTTACTGCATGAAAATTATCCAATATATGAGTCACATGAGCAAATTAAATATGTATCTGAATTTAAACCAGGTGTTCTTTACAATGATGAGATAGTAGAGAAGTGGAATGAAAAAGGCTCTTTAGTGGGTGATGATCCTATGAACGGAATTAGAGATTATGCGGGAAACTGCATTTCAATTATGATGCAACCACTTTTCGCAGCTATGTTGAAAAAAGTTAGTATATTTAAATTTATAAAATATTTTAAACATCCATCAAAATTTAGAGCATTTTTCTTCGTGATATTTAAATTAATGGGTAATAGAGCGTTTGGAAAAAATGCGCCCAATCAGAGGGCAGCTGTTAGAGCTTTTAAATGTTTAAAAGTACATTTTGACGATTTAAACCATCATCTTAATGACAGAATTTGGATTGGAGGTGAAAAATTTAGCATTGCAGACATAACATGGATGGTTTTATTTCATCGTGTTGAAGAATTGCAAATTATAGATTTATTAATAGGCAATCATGAAAATTTAAAAGAATATCACAAACGTTTAAAAAATCGTGAAAGCTATAAAAAATCGATTCTAGAATTCAATAGTGAAGCGATAAGCAATGGCATCAATCAGCTAAAATCAGATATTAAAACTTCTAAAAATATCATTCAATTTTATCAATTAATTCAAGAAGAAAGTAAGATGGCTTGAAACTATAAAATATAGGTATTATTTATATACTCTGATATAATCGCTTTGATACTTATGTTTTATACGAATCCATTCGCAGAATTAATAAATTTCATGCCCGTTGAAGCATTGCAGGCTTTTGTAATACTAATGGTCGCTATGGTAGCTTTGGGAACGATCCTAGACATGGCACACAAAAAAAATGCTAAATACTTCTTTATTAATTACAAAAAGGCGACTGAGTCAGCTACAAAAAAAGTTAGCGCAGGAGAAAAAGCAGCTGTTATTTCTAAAACTATAGCAAGTGATATTTTAACTACATCTGAACTAGGCCGTGGACAAAGAAGAGCAGCGCATTTGCTTGGCATGTATGGTTCGATCTTATTTTGGATATGTTCAGCTGTTTTGATATTCGCTTACACTGGAGTCACTAAAGAAGCACCACATCAAGTTTCTGCTTTATGGCATATTGGCGCTCTAATGACTTGTCTGGGTGGATACTGGTTTTGGTTTTTCTTGAGAGTTGATGTTTCTGCAGAGGCAAATCCATGGAAAAGAATTATTAGAGCAGACTTGTTCGTTTTATCATTATTGGCTGCTGCAACTTTTGGGCTTGCTTGGTCTTATACTCAGTACGCAAATATTCCTATATTTGACAGCTTGTTTCTAGTTCTTTACGCTCTATCTAATATAGTATTGTTTGGAGGAGTATACTGGTCGAAATTTGCTCATATGTTTTATAAGCCTGGCGCTGCGATTCAGAAAAATCTATCAGAAGTAGATGGTTACCGTGACGATTTGCCGGGCCCAGCTGATGCCCCCAAGCAATTTGGCCTTGGAATAAAGCGAGAATCACCTAGGCATTATTAATAAAATTTGATTAACTGGTAAAAGAGAAGAGGAAAATTTTATGTCAACATTTGTATACATGACAAGATGTGATGGTTGTGGTCATTGCGTAGACATTTGTCCGTCAGATATCATGCACATTGATAAAGAAACAAGACGTGCCGTTAATATTGAGCCAAATATGTGCTGGGAATGTTATTCTTGTGTAAAAGCATGTCCTCAAAATGCAATAGATGTTAGGGGTTATGCTGACTTTGCACCCATGCATCATAAAGTGAGGGTTTTAAGAGAAGAAGAGAAAGGAACTATTTCTTGGAGAATTAAATTTAGAAATGGTCATGAAAAGAATTTTGTTTCACCAATTACAACAAAACCATGGGGTAAACATATTCCAAAACTAGCTGAAGAAAAAGCTCCAACAAACGATGAGTTAAACTCACAACTTCTTTATTCAGAGCCAACTGGATTAAATATAGACACTGGACTGCCTGAAATTGATAAAAATAAATTTAAAGAAGGCGTTTACTACTAATCCATGGCTAAAGTTCAAACTATTCATGAGGATTGCGATATCCTTGTTATTGGTGGAGGTATGGCAGGCACAGGTGCCACATTTGAGTCAAGGCACTGGGGAAGAGATTTAAAAATTGTCTGCGTTGAAAAAGCAAACATAGATAGAAGCGGTGCAGTAGCTCAAGGTCTTTATGCGATCAATTGTTATATGGGTATGCAATGGGATGAAAATCAGCCAGAAGACCATGTAAGGTATGCAAGAAACGACCTTATGGGATTGGTGAGAGAAGATTTAGCATACGATATGGCAAGACACGTAGACTCAACTGTTCACATGTTTGATGAATGGGGTCTTCCTATTATGAGAGATAAGGAAACCGGAAGATATCAACGTGAAGGTAAGTGGCAGGTTATGATTCACGGGGAGAGCTACAAACCTATAGTTGCTGAAGCTGCTAAGAAATCTGCTGATAAGATTTATAACCGTATCATGATTACTCACCTCTTAATGGATGAAGGTAAGGAAAATCGTGTAGGTGGAGCTGTGGGTTTCAATATGAGAACGGGGAACTATCACGTATTTAAAGCTAAAGCCGTTATAGTTGCCGCAGGTGGAGCTTCACATATATTTAAACCAAGAGCTGTTGGCGAAGGCATGGGAAGAACATGGTATGCGCCATGGAGCAATGGATCAGCTTACGCTCTACCTATTGCTGCTGGAGCTAAAATGACACAAATGGAAAATAGAATTGTTCTTACAAGATTTAAAGACGGTTATGGTCCTGTAGGAGCCTATTTCTTACATTTAAAAACTTACACTCAGAACGGAAATGGCGAGAACTATGAGCAAAAATGGTATGAGGATACAAAAAAGTTAGTTGGAGAATATATCGACCATACTCCTGTACCAACATGCCTAAGAAATCATGCATTTATAGAAGAAGTTAAAGCAGGCGGTGGACCAATACATATGGTCACAACAGAGGCATTCCAGGATCCTCACTTAGAAACTATTGGTTGGGAGAACTTTTTAGGCATGACGGTAGGCCAAGCTGTTGTGTGGGCGTCCCAAAATATTGACCCTAAATATACTAATCCTGAATTAACAACTTCAGAACCATACGTTATGGGCTCACATGCAACATGTTCAGGCGCATGGGTAAGCGGTCCCGAGGATTTATCGCCATCTGAATATTTTTGGGGATATAATCGAATGATGAGTGTTGATGGTTTATTTGGAGCTGGAGATACTGTTGGTGGGAGTGCTCATAAGTTTTCTTCTGGTTCATTTACCGAAGGAAGATTAGCCGCAAAAGCCGCTGTAAAATACATCATGGATTTAAAAGATGACGAAATATTAATTAATGCTAAGCAATATGAAGATTTAAAGGAAGTTGTTTATAAGCCACTTGAGAATTATAAAGTTGGTCGTAATGAAATAACAGCAGGAACAGTCTCACCGAGTTACTTACTGCCGATTCAAGGACTGCAAAGATTACAAAAAATTATGGACGAATATGTAGGCGGTGTTGGAGTTAATTATATGACTAATGAAAATCTCCTCAACAGAGGTCTTGAATTGCTTCATATGCTTGAGGAAGATTTAGAGTACATTGGTGCTGAAGATTATCATCAACTTATGAGAGCTTGGGAGCTAAAACACCGATTAATGACATCTCAATGTGTTACGCATCATACTCTTTTTAGAAAAGAAACTAGATGGCCTGGTTATTATTATCGTGGTGATCATATGAAACTTGATGATGACAATTGGCATTGCCTCACTGTTTCAAGAAGAGATCCTAACAGTGGTCAATTTTCCCTTGAAAAAGCTCCATTATATCACATTGTTGACTAAATGAATCTTTTGGAAAAGTCGGATATAGAACTCTTAGAGATTGCTCAGCCAATGTGGGATAACTTAATAAAATGTTCTAATAAACAAGATTATTTTGGATTTACTCAAAATTTTTCAGCTCGAATGCTATTTGGTGCAAATGAAATTGAACTTGCAAAACAATGGGCTAACAATGATGTAATAACAAGTCTTACTGAAGAAAGAGAATTTCTTGGATGTCTCAGAAGGGATGGGCATGTCACTGTTCTCTTTAAGCAAAAAAGTAGTAAGTCTGATGGAGATTATCTTGGAAGATTGGTATTAGGAATTGAAGATGCTGAAATAAAAATCTTTGGAGCTACTATATTCTAATTAGAGTTTGTCCTGATCCCTCATTTTTTTTCTTATTTTCGTAGCAGAGATTTTATGAATCTCTTCACCTAAATCATGCTCAGTGAAGGTGTATCCTACTCCTCGTCCATATGAAATATCAGTTACATTTGGGACTTTAAGGATTATATATTCTTTTTCATAATTATAGCCATGAGCTGATAAGTCATCAATTATTCTTTTTTTAACCTCTTCAAATTCAAAAGGATTATCTCCCTGTCCATCAACTCCAGCATCGACGCCTGATACATCTCTAAACATAATGCATACTTGGCCTGTCTTTTTTAAAGCCTTTTCAAAAAGTGCTGTATGACCATCATGCCATGGCTGCCATCGGCCCAGCATCTGAGAGGTGGGTTTTTTCCAATCAAACATTTTGAATTTCTAAAGCTAAACTTTTTATTTCCTCATCACTTAGAAAAGATGTAATGACTTTATTGGCATTGCTTGGAGTTTCAAACATTTTGGTGGTATCTTTAAACGCGTCGGATTTTTCTAAGCTCTCAACTTCAAAAGGAAGATCTTTTGCTGCCTCTAATTCATCTTTCTTCTCCTCAACGACCCTTCCTTCCTTAATTGTATCTAGCCATATTAAGTAATCAGGCTTAAAAGAAAGTCTTGATTGTTCTGTTGGAGCGACAAAGTCGCAAATAACTGATCTTCCATTGCTCACTTCAAAGTCAGCAAATGTTGTCATTCTGTTTGCTTGTCTCGTTCTTCCTTCTGCGGAAAAATCCCAGTCATTTGAGGCTGTTCTTATAACATCTGCATTATACCACGCACAATTTTCAAGACTTTCTGCTAATCTCTTCGCAAGCCAAGTTTTACCTGATCCAGGAAGTCCACATATAAGTATTTTCATATTGTATAAGTATATGTAATTATTTGATTGTTATAAAGGATGAAAGTTTTTATCTTTCTTGAAACGATTGACCCAATGATCCTATGAATGGTGAAAGTAAATAGTTTGCTAGCGTCCTCTCTCCAATTTGTATACTTGCAGTAACTTTCACTCCAGGTACTAAATAATAAGTTTTCTCCTTACTTTCAAAATAGTTCTGATCAAGTTCCACAAATATATTATAAAATACAATTCTGTTATCATTTTCATCCTGCTCAGTGTCAGGACTGATCCTCTCAACAATACCTTCGATCTGACCAAAATTTACAGCATCTGCGGATGATAGTTTGACTACTGCGCTTTGACCAGGTTTCACAAATCCAATATCGCTTTCTTGCAGCCTTGCTTCAACAATCAGGTTATCTTTTGTTGGCACAATATCTAAAATAGCTTCACCAGGTCTTATAACGCCACCAATAGTTACAAAAAATAAGTTTTTAACTACTCCATCTACAGGAGCGGTAATTACCGTTCTGTCTAAGTTATCTTTTAAAGCTTTCATTGTTTCATTTAATTCTGAAATTTCTCTTTGAGCAATTTGTCTATCGTTTCTCGCTTCTTCTATAAATTTTTTAGTTAGATTGTCTTTTTCTTCCATCGCAACTTCCAAAGCTCCTTTGGCAGCATTCAGTTCTTTAAGTAAATTTAAATGAGAAAATTCTGTTATGATTCCTTCTTGCAGTAATTGTTCACTCATTTGTGTTTGCTTGAGTAAAATATCGATTGCTGTCTGATGTTGCACCACTGCAGCTGTAACTTCTTTTATCGCTCCTTCTAACTTTTCTTTTCTGCTTATAAACAGTTCTAATGATTTATTAACTAGGTCAGGCCTGTTATTGACTAACTCGTCAGAAAATATAGGAACACCAAAATCATTTATTTCAGCTTCAAGACGAATTGATTCTATGATCTTCGCATCGATTTGTACTTGTGCCTCGTCGACATCTACTTCACTGGCAGTTGCTGCAAGTATTACCAACGGATCATCTTTTTTAACCATATCACTTTCTTGGATTAATATTTGGTCAATGATACCTCCTTCTAGATGCTGAATAGTCTTTACTTCACCTGCTGGAATTACTTGTCCTTCTGCGTTGCTGATGATGTCTATATTGAATAAAAACATCCACAAACTAAGTGTAAAAGCAAAGAGTGAAAATACAATAAACAATATTTTTGTATTTTTTCTATGTTTTTCAGGTAATGCAAATTCCATATTTTTTTACTTTCCCCTAGTTATTTGTGGCGATGGTTTGACATCAAGATTGACAATGCAATTTGCTAACTGCGTGATCTTCTCATCTTGGGTTGAAATAATAACAGTTTTATTGTTTCTTAATAATTCGTTTATCAATTTATAAATAGATGCTCTTCCTCGATCATCAATTGACTCGGTTGGCTCATCTAAAACCACAAGTTGACCACCAATAACCAAAGCTCTAGCCAAGGCGATTCTTTTTCTAATACCAAATGGCAAATCTTCTCCTCTATTTGTCATTTGCATATTAATACCTTTTGGGTCTGAATTAATAAAATCAAGCAAATCTACAGACCTCAATATTTCTGTCATTTGTTCT
Organism: uncultured Pelagibacteraceae bacterium; assembly: GCA_902604225.1. Taxonomy (GTDB): domain Bacteria; phylum Pseudomonadota; class Alphaproteobacteria; order Pelagibacterales; family AG-422-B15; genus CACNXQ01. The sequence goes on from CACKXV010000016.1 coordinate 16,588, forward strand.
TTCTTAATCTGATTTTGCCCAAGTAGATTATTGAGCATTGTTCCATCAACAAATTTTGGTTCTTGTGGTAAATAAATTAAATTAGCTCTAACCCAATCTAAAGAAAGCTGGTTAATCTCAATTGAATCATAAAATATTTGACCTCGATTAAATTCCAATAATCTAATTATGGATTTTATTAAAGTCGATTTTCCTGATCCATTGGAGCCAATAATAACCAGTAATTCGCCAGCTTTAGTTTGAACGTTTAATCCTTCAAAAATTGGATTTTTACTCTCAGGATACTTAAATTGTAAATCTGAAATTTTTAGATTACCACTATAGTCATTAATCTGATTTCCATCCGACGAGTCCTGTGGAAGATTTAGAAATTGAGCGAGTTCATTAATGGCGTGATTTGCTTTATTAAGCGGTTCAATATTTTGAACGAAACGAATTATCGGAGCTAAAGCACGAGCAGCAAGAATATTTGCACCAATAAGCGCTCCAACAGAGATTTCGCCATCAACAGCAAGAACTGCGCCCCATGCTATAATTATAACCGTAAGTAGAGCTGATGATGAGGTCATGAATGAGGCAACAATATTTTTTTGAGCCTCAAGATCTTCAGTTACATTTATTGATTTCTTAATCAAAGAGCTCCATGCAGTTTTAACTATTTCTATTAAATTAAAATATTTGATACTTTCAAATCTTGAACTTGAATTGTCATGAAGTCTCGCTGTATTAAGCCCAATTTGTAAAGACTGTTGGTTGAGATCGTTAATTTTTTTTCTATAAAAATTTATAACTATAAAGGGTATCGTTAAGAATAATGTTGTAATGATTCCAAGATGATAATGAATAAGAAACAGTGCAATCAAGAATATTAAAACGAATGGGACATCGATGAGTATCAGGGTTGTAGTTGCATTTAAGGTGCTTTTAATCGTTTGTAAGTTTTGAGTAACGATGTCTGGTCTAAAATTTTTTTGCAGTGCGTAAAAACTTGATTTGATTGATACTATCTTTTTCATCACTCTGTCTGACAGAACGGTGTTTTCCGCCTCGGTTTCTCTGGTCATACGATGACGAATATTTCGAAAGAAAAATTCAAAGATCACCACAAAGGTAATACCTGCTACCAATGTAATAAGTGTTGAGTTAACACCATAAGCGACATACCTTTGCAATACTTGTATGACATATATTGGAGTTGCAAGCGCTAGTATATTAACGAAGAAAGATGCAATAATAATCTTAGTTAGTAGAGCAGGATTCCTCTTCAATCGATTAAAAATTTCAAACATATCAATATGTTACAGAAATATAATACGTTTCAACATTAAAAGATATAACTAATAAACACTCAAAATAATCAAGAGTGTGAAGGTAATAAAAAGCTAAACTTCTGTCCTAAGCGACTATAAAGCAACGAAATCGGCATCAGTAATGCTACCCAGACCCGGATCATCCATAATTTTAAATAATACAAGACCTGCGCTTATTCCTGTTAATTCAGTACCAGAGAATATCCATGTTTCGCCAGTGCCTAAATTATTACTATTTGTAGTAAGCTCTCCATCACCAATTGGCGAGGTGGACCAGGAGGTTCCACCGTCAGGACTGAATGCAAGCTTGTCTTCGCCATGGTTAAAATCAGCAATTAGTGTTCCTATCATATTCGTTCCAAAGTCAGATGTTGTAAATGCAAATATATCCGCTGCATTGTCATCTACTGTCGCCGCACTCATATCCTCCAATTGCATGCCAGATAGCCCCATGATAACTGCATCGCTTGTAAAACTTCCTCCTACAAGCACATTGGTACCGCTTCCTCCAAAAATTAAATCAATATCATTGCCTCCAATTAGCACATCGTCTCCAGCGTGACCGTGTAATTCGTCCGATCCAGCTGAGCCTTTCAATACGTCAAGGCCGCCGCCGCCGTATAAAGTATCATTGCCATTTCCTCCATCTACGAAGTCACTGCTTGAGGTTCCACCTGAAAAATTTCCAGCAATATTGTCTACACCAAACGTATCATTTCCACCTAGAAGATCATAAGCACTTGCGCCCATTGTTCCAATTGGAGATGCGCTTCCGCTAGCATAAACAGTGTCGCCGCCTTCGGATACAGTTTCAAAACCGCCTCCGCCTCCGCCTCCGCCGCCGCCTTCACCTCTTGCGGTAGAGTCTGCATCATATGAAGCTTGTGAAATATAGCCCAAATAACCTCCAGCAGATGCAGCGTCATAATCTGCTTGAGTATTATAATTCATTTGTGGACGATAATTATTTTGTCCATACGATCCCTGACCAGGATAGAATACTGATGTACCGCCACCACCACCGCCGCCAGCAGCTATGAATGCATTGTACGCACTCATTGGATCATAGTAGTTTCCATTTTCCTCAGGCAAATAATAAATACCATTGTGGTACGTTGCTTCTCTATAAGCGGCATAATCATTATAGTAATCAGAACCCCAATAGAAGCCCATAATCTCATTTTCCTCTTCGTAAGGCCTTTCTTCAAAGAACTCTGAACCTTCCTGAAACTCTTGCTGGTAAGGATCAAAGAAATTGTTCTGTTGACTTGGATCAAAATACTGACCAGGATCCATGCCCATTTGTCCAGGGTCCATGTATTGACCCATCATCCCTGGGTCCATGCCCATTTGTCCAGGGTCCATGTATTGACCCATCATCCCTGGGTCCATGCCCATCATGCCTGGATCCATGCCCATCATAATTGGGTCCATGCCGCCCATCATCCCTGGGTCCATGCCCATATCATACATTCCTTGCATAGCACCCATCATACTTGGGTCCATGCCGCCCATCATCATAGGGTCCATACCACCCATCATCATAGGGTCCATATATCCATCCATAGGCATTCCACCCATCATAGGGTCCATGCCCATCATGCCCATTGGGTCCATCATATTTTGCATCATTCCTGGGGTCATTGCCATTTGACCAGACATCATAGGATCAAATGGGTCAAATACATTGGTTCCAGGCATTCCACCCATCATAGGGTCCATGCCCATCATCATAGGGTCCATGCCCATAGGTCCCATCATATCCATTGGCATTCCGCCCATCATAGGGTCCATGCCCATCTGCATCATGCCCATCATAGGGTCATCCATCATGCCTATTTGAGTAGCCATCATTGGATCCATGCCCATCATAACCATATTGTCCATCATCATCTTAGGGTCCATTCCCATCATCATAGGATCCATGCCCATAGGTCCCATCATATCCATTGGCATTCCGCCCATCATAGGGTCCATGCCCATCATCATAGGATCTGGTCCCATCATTGGTCCACCC
>CACKXV010000017.1 GCA_902604225.1 uncultured Pelagibacteraceae bacterium
GAAATAAAAGATAAAAAATCAGGTTGGTGGCAGAAGTGAATAGAGTAAAAACTCTATTTATTTTAAATATTATATTATTTTTTACTTTTGTGGGCTCATTAAAAGCATTAGAGGTCATAAGAGATACTGAGATTGAAGAATTTACTCATGATATTGTAAATATATTACTTGCCGACACTAATATTGATGCAAAAGACATAAATATTTATTTCATAAAAAGTAAACAAGTTAATGCCTTTGTTACTGGAGGAAAAAATATTTTTATAAACACTGAATTAATAATTGAAGCACAGGATTATCGAGAATACGCTGCTGTAATTGCTCATGAACTTGCGCATATAATGGGAGGGCATGTTTTTAGAACATCAGAAGAACTAGCTAATATATCTAGTAAGGCTATGCCAATATATTTGCTGGGCATCATTGGCTTAATTACTGGAGCATCAGAAGCTGGCTTTGCGGGTGTAATGGTTGGTCAAGCGGCGGTTTCTGATACCTTCACATACTATTCTAGAACGCAAGAAGCTGCGGCTGATCAGAAGGCGGTTTCCATACTTTGCAAAAGCATGATTGATGCATCATATCTATCTAGTTTTCTAGAAAGTCTTGAGACAATAGACTCAGAAAAACAATCTAAATCACAAAACTACAGAGCTACTCATCCCCTTCCCCGAGACAGAGTCAATTGGATAGAACTAGCGTTAAATAGTAATGAGAAGTGCCATTTTGAAATAGATAAAGAATTAGAAAAAAGGTTTAATCTAATAAAAGCAAAACTTTTTGGCTTTACTCATTCATACCATGAAACTAAAGCTGTATATAATTTAAATAATAATCAAGGTCTATATGCATATGCTGTCTCAAGTTATTTAAATGGAGAACATAGCAAAGCTATTGAATATTTAGAAATATTAATTGAGAAAAACAATATTAATCCATTCTTTAAAGAGATTATGGGAGAAATTTATTTCACAAAGCAAAACTATGAAGAAGCGATTTATTATCAGAGAAATGCTCTTAATAATCTAGGTTTCGAAAACGATTTATATATGATGATGCTTGGAAACTATCTTTTATCTAGTGAGAAAAAAGAAAAGATTGAAGATAGTGTCTATTACTTGAGAAAATCAATTCAATTAAATCCTACGAATACCTATTCATGGTACTTGCTTGCGAGAGCTTATGCGCAAATTGACGATATTTCTCTCGCAAACTATGCAACAGCCGAACGTTATTTTTTAATTGGTGAACGAAGCCTTTCTTTTGATTTTGCATTGAAGGCAATAAAAGGTTTAAAAGAAAATACCCCAGAATGGTACCGAACGTATGATTTAATTGAAATATTAAAAAAAGAAGTTTCTACAAATACTAATTAAATAATATATATTACTTAAAATGAAGAAAATTAAATTTATAGATGGCCCAAATTTAAATTTACTAGGAAAGCGTGAACCTGAAATCTACGGCTCTGAAACACTAGATGATATTCATAAATTAGTTAATTCTCATATAGAAGAGAAAAAATATGATATTGAGACATCTTTTTTTCAATCAAATTCAGAAGGAGAAATTGTCGATTGTGTGCAAAGTTCAAACCAGACTTCTGATGGACTTATAATAAATGCTGCAGGCTTTTCTCATACTTCAGTTGCTTTATTAGATGCTTTACTCGCAATTGAAATTCCAAAAATTGAGATACACCTAACAAATTTATTCAAACGTGAGGACTTTAGACATCACTCTTTTATAAGCAGAGGTGTAAATGGAGTTATATGTGGATTTGGATCAAATAGTTATTTACTTGCAGTTGATGGTATTAATAAATTAATATAGATGTAAGAACAACATTATGTCCGAAAAAACAAAAAAGAAAATTGACGTTAAACCAATAGAAGATTTGGCAAAAATATTAGATGATTTAAATCTTACCGAGATTTCATATTCAGATGGTGATTTTTCTGTATCAGTTTCTAAAGTTGCGGTAGCTCAAACAATGTCACCAAAAATAACTCACAATAAAAATGAGCAAAATGATAATACAGAAACTGATTATAAAAATGATCCTAGAGCTATAAAATCACCAATGGTAGGAACCGTCTATCTTCAACCTGAGCCAGGTGCAAATAAATTTGTTAATGTTGGCAATCAGATTAAATCTGGCCAAACCTTACTTATTATTGAGGCAATGAAAACCATGAATCCAATCGAGTCTTCTCTTCAAGGAAAAGTTTTGAAAGTACTAGTTGAGAATGAGCAGGCAGTTGAGTTTGGCCAGCCGTTAATGCTAATAGGTTAAATGTTTGACAAGGTACTGATTGCTAACCGAGGAGAAATTGCGGTTAGAATTAACCGGGCATGTCAAGAGCTTGGAATTTCAACTGTAGCTATTCATAGTGAAGCTGATGCAGAATCAATGCACGTACGAATAGCTGATGAAAGTGTTTGTATAGGTCCAAACCCCGTGAATAAAAGCTATTTAAATGCACATGCAATTATCTCAGCTTGCGAAATTACTGGCGCACAAGCAGTTCATCCCGGCTACGGATTCTTATCTGAAAATGCATCATTTGCAAAAATGCTTGATGATCACAAATTAACATTCATAGGGCCAAAGCATAATCACATCAGTATGATGGGAGATAAGATAGAAGCAAAAAAAATAATGCAAGAATACGGGGTCCCTACAGTGCCTGGCTCAAAAGGAGCGGTTGCTGACCTTAAAGATGCATTAAAGACCTCAAAAGATATAGGTTTTCCAGTTCTTTTAAAAGCTAGTGCGGGAGGAGGAGGCAGAGGAATGAAAGTGGTAAATGACGAAAAAGAATTGACCGATGCCCTGCCTATTATAAAACAAGAAGCTTTATCTTTTTTTGGAAATGACTCAATTTATATAGAAAAATTTATTGACTCACCAAGACACATCGAAATTCAAGTAATTTGCGACAGTCATAATAATTTTCTTCACTTGCATGAAAGAGACTGCTCAATTCAAAGAAGGAACCAAAAAGTAATCGAAGAAGCATTAGCGCCTGAAATAGATCAAGCCAAAAAAGACAAGCTTTTCAAAATATGTATAGATGCAATGGCAAAGATGGGTTATCTAGGTTTGGGCACCCTTGAGTTTTTATTCGCTGATAATGAATTCTATTTTATGGAAATGAATACTAGACTTCAGGTTGAGCATCCAATAACTGAGATGTTAACTAGGATTGATTTGGTAAGAGAGCAAATTTGTGTGGCTGCAGGTGATAAAATATTCACATCTCAAGAAAATATAAAACCTTTAGGTCACTCAATAGAATGTAGAATAAACGCTGAAAATTCCACTGATTTTAAGCCATCGGCTGGAACGATTAAAATGTATCATCCGCCGGCAGGCAATGGCATTAGATTGGATACATTCATATATTCTGGTTATAAAGTGCCGCATTACTATGACAACCTGTTAGCGAAGCTTATTGTAACAGGCAGAACCAGAAATCACGCCATCAAGAGAGCTCTTAGATCATTAAATGAAATTGTAATTGATGGAATAGAAACAAACATTGACCTCCATAAAAAAATACTTTCTTCAAATGATTTTAAAAATGGGGCTGTGCCAATTAATTGGCTAGAAAAAAATATGAATAAACTCTAATTTAGAAACAATCTTCAACCCATATGTCGTAAATTGGATGTTCCATTGATGAAATTGATGGCAATGATTGAAGCATCCATCCATTAAATATTTTTTCTTTAGAGTCTTTATGGTGAATATTTAGGTATATTCCAATTTCAGTTTTTTCGTAAGGTCCACTTAAATAGCAACCTATTGGATATATCTTTAATTCTTGGTAAAGAAAATTTTCTTTCAGTGGTAACTTAAGCGTATCCACATTAGTAGTGATTTTATTTAAGATACTAATTTCAGCCGTACTGACATTGCCATCATTGCTATCACTATTTTTTTCCTTAATTTCGGTAAATTGGTTCACATCATCATTTAAAATAATCTCCTCATCATAAGATGGCTCAATTTCATCAAGATTAATAAGCGGAGCAATTTTAATTTCCTCTGCATTCGAGGAAAATATAGATAAAATAATAAAAATATATACTAGCTTGCTTAAATTCTTATGGTGACCATTTAATATAATCATCGTTTCTTTTCTTGGAGCTATTATTTGTATTATTTTTTTCAGGATCGTAGGCATTTTCTGTCCCAGTTTGATTTGAAAGATGATTTTTTTGCCATTTATATTTTTTGTCTTCTGAGGCCTTTAACTTAGACGTGAACCTTAGCCAATTATTCCACTCTGGATTAACGTAGGTAGATTCGACCTCATCAGCATATATAACCCACCTTTTAGTATCTTTTTTGTTATGAAAATATTTATTGCCTTGGCTGTCAACTCCGGCAGGAATACCGCTAAAATAGGTCCATAATCGGGTTCCAAGTGTTTGCCCATTCCACCATGTAAATATTTCTCTCAGCATAAAATCAGTCTATATTTATTTAAATTAACAGTTTTTTCAACAAAATTTAAATTATAGTGACAGTTTAAATCATTGAAATAAATACATATTTTAATATTAACCACAATTTCCGCACCTTATATAGTGGTTACATATTTTTTTTATACAAGATATTGACTTCATTTTTCAAATAATAAATATTGGATTTCTAGAAAGTTACTCAATTAACATTCTGGTAATAAATCGGTCGGAACCATTCTTTACTTGTTCTTGATTTAAACTGCTATTGAAGCGCAATTGTTAATAAGGAAAAAAAATGAAAATAAATAGAGAATTTACAAGTGATAATCAATCTCCCTATCAAGATATTAAATTTAAAAAAGTTTCTACAGAAATACGAAATCCTGATGGTTCTATCGTTTTTGAATTAAAAGATTTCGAAGTGCCTGAGCAATGGAGTCAAGTTGCAAGTGATATACTCTCACAAAAATATTTTAGAAAAGCTGGAGTTCCAAATAAGCTCAGGAGAACTGAAGAGCGAAATGTGCCCTCCTGGCTATCTCCAAGAATAGCAGACGAAGAGTCGGGTGAACTCAATTATTCATCAGAAAAAAACTCTCAACAGGTTTTTGATAGATTAGCTGGAGCCTGGACATATTGGGGATGGAAAGGTGGATATTTCTCCTCAGAAGAAGATGCAAAAGCTTTTTTTGATGAAGTTAGATACATGCTGGCCAATCAAATGATTGCTCCTAACAGTCCTCAATGGTTTAATACAGGGCTAAACTGGGCATATGGTATAGATGGACCATCTCAAGGTCACTTTTACGTTGACCATGAAAACGGCAAACTTACTAGATCATCTAGCTCCTATGAAAGGCCCCAACCCCATGCTTGTTTTATACAAAGTATTGATGATGATCTTGTCAATGATGGTGGAATTATGGACCTTTGGGTTAGAGAAGCTCGATTATTTAAATATGGCTCAGGAACAGGAACAAATTTTTCTAGTTTAAGAGGTTCCACAGAAGGGCTTTCGGGTGGTGGAAAATCATCTGGCTTGATGAGCTTTCTGAAAATTGGAGATAGAGCAGCTGGAGCTATTAAATCTGGTGGTACCACAAGAAGAGCAGCTAAAATGGTTGTTGTAGACATTGACCATCCAGATATAGAGGAGTTTATAAAGTGGAAAGTTACAGAGGAGCAAAAAGTTGCATCCATCGTAACTGGTTCAAAAATATGCTCAAAACATCTTAAAAGCATTATGAGTGCTTGTCACAACTGTGAAGCAGATGGAGAAAGCTGCTTTGAGCCTTCAAAAAACCCTGCTCTTAAAAGAGAAATTATAGCCGCAAGGCGAAACGAAGTGCCTGAAAATTATATTCAAAGAATAATTCATTTTGCAAAACAAGGCTATAAGTCAGTAGAATTTGAAACTTATAATACTGATTGGGATTCAGAAGCATATGTAACAGTATCAGGACAAAATTCTAATAACTCTGTGCGCGTAACAGATGAATTCCTCGATGCAGTTATGAATGATAAAGAATGGAATTTAGTCAACAGAACTGACGGTTCAATTAATAAAACTGTAAACGCAAAAGAATTATGGGATCAGGTTGGATATTCAGCGTGGGCATGTGCAGACCCTGGAATACAGTTTCATACAACGATTAATGACTGGCATACCTGTCCGGAAAGTGGTGAAATCCGCGCATCAAATCCATGTTCAGAGTATATGTTTTTAGATAACACCGCCTGTAATTTAGCATCACTCAATTTAATGACATTTATGGATGAAAATAAATGTCTCGATACAACTTTATTCAAACATGCGGTCAGAGTCTGGACTCTTATACTAGAGATATCAGTTATGATGGCGCAATTTCCTTCTAAAGAAATAGCTAAATTGTCCTATGAATACCGAACTCTTGGATTGGGATATGCAAATCTGGGTGGATATCTGATGTCAAAAGGGGTTGCATACGATAGTGAAGAAGGTAGATCTAACTGTGCAGCAATAACTTCATTGATGACGGGCATATCTTATGCAACTTCAGCAGAGATTGCTTCTGAACAAGGTCCATTCCCTGGCTATCAGCAAAATGCCAAGAATATGCTTCGCGTAATAAGAAATCATAAAAGAGCAGCTTACGGCAACACAGAAAGTTATGAAGACCTAAATATAAATCCTGTGCCATTTATTGTTGAAGATTTAAGAGATACAAATCTTGGCATAGAAGCTCAAAAAGCTTGGGACGAAGCTTATGAAGGTGGCCAAAAATATGGATATAGGAATGCTCAGACAACGGTTATAGCCCCTACTGGTACTATTGGACTAGTTATGGACTGTGATACAACTGGAATTGAACCTGATTTTGCAATGGTTAAATTTAAGAAACTTGCAGGCGGAGGATACTTTAAGATTATAAACAGAACTGTTCCAGAGGCATTAAAACAACTGCAGTATACTAATGAAGAAGTTGAAGAAACAATTAATTATGCTGTTGGATACGGGACCTTAAAAGATGCGCCTTTCATTAATCACGAGTCCCTGAAGGAAAAAGGTTTTGAAGATGAACAACTAGAATTACTAGAGCAAAACTTAAAGAATGTTTTTGATATAAGATTTTCATTTAATTCCTTCACTCTTGGAAAAGAATTCTGCTCAGAAAAATTAGATATCTCTGATGAACAGATGGCTGATATGAATTTTAACATGCTTGCTTTCTTAGGTTTCTCTAATGAAGAAATAGACGAGGCTAATACATATTGTTGTGGAACAATGACTCTAGAAGGCTCTCCTTATATCAAAGAAGAGCATTTAGCGGTTTTTGACTGTGCTAATCCATGTGGAAGAATAGGAAAAAGATTTTTGTCTGTTGAAAGTCATATAAGAATGATGGCAGCAGCTCAACCGTTTATTTCAGGAGCAATTTCCAAGACAATTAATATGCCTGCTGACTCAGATGTAGAAGATTGTAACGAAGCCTACCTGCTCTCTTGGAAGTTGGGAACAAAAGCCAATGCATTATACAGAGATGGATCAAAACTAAGTCAACCGCTTGCATCAAAATTAGTTGAAGATGAAGATATTACAGAATCTGATCAAATTGCTGCTCAACAAACTCAAGTTGATAAAACGATTGCTATTGCTCAGGAAGCAGTCAATTCAATCGTTTATGGATCAAGAAATAAGGTCCCTGATAGACGAAAAGGCTATATACAAAAAGCAATTGTTGGTGGTCACAAAGTTTATCTTCATACAGGAGAATATGAAGATGGCAGTTTAGGTGAAATATTTATCGATATGCATAAAGAAGGTGCTTTTTTGAGAAGTTTAATGAATAATTTTGCTATAGCTATTTCCATTGGACTTCAATACGGAGTACCACTTGAGGAATACGTAGAGGCATATACATTTACGAGATTTGATCCTGCTGGAGTTGTTCAGGGAAATAATAGAATCAAAAATGCCACATCAATCCTAGATTATGTATTTAGGGAATTAGCTGTTTCTTACTTAGGTAGAAATGACCTAGCTCATGCAGATAATACTGATGTTGATTTTTCGCTTGGTACAGGTGCCGAGGAAGGAACGCTTAAAAACAATGAGATACCTTGGAAACTAGTTAAAAAAGTATCCAGCCAAGGTTACTTAAGAGGTCAAGATGGTCTTTCAGTAGTAAGCTCCTCTGGAGATATGGGGGCAGTAACTGCAGAGCAAGCAGTATCAAGTAATGGTGCTTTATCTGCAGGAGCATCGGATGCATCAATGAGTAGAGTTCAAGCGGCAAGGATGATGGGCTACGAAGGTGACGCTTGCCCTGAGTGTGGTTCATTTACTTTGGTGAGAAATGGAACTTGTCTCAAATGTGATACGTGTGGAGCTACTACAGGCTGTTCTTAATCTTCTTCAGTAGGCATTACTTTTAGGTTCAGCTCATTCAAAGTCTTGTCATCAACTCCTGCCGGTGCAAGCATCATGAGGTCTTGTGCCTGTTGATTCATAGGAAATAAAATTACTTCCCTGATATTCTTTTCTTGAGCTAGAAGCATTACAATCCTATCGATGCCAGGAGCTATTCCCCCATGAGGCGGCACTCCGTAAGAAAAGGCGTTAATCATTCCCCCAAATTTATCTTGTACTTGTTTTTTAGTATAACCACTTATTTCAAAAGCTTTGTACATAATTTCTGGTATGTGATTTCTAATGGCTCCAGATGATAGCTCAATGCCATTGCAAACAATATCATATTGATATCCTAGAACATCTAAAGGATCACTATTTATTAATGCTTCTAATCCACCTTGTGGCATGGAAAATGGGTTATGACTAAAATCAATTTTACCTGTGTCCCTATCCTGCTCGTACATTGGAAAATCTATAATCCAACAAAATCTAAATACATCTTTTTCGATAAGATCAAGAATCTCTCCTATTTTATTTCTTGCTGCTGCAGCAATATCATATACCATCTTACCTTTATCACATGCAAAGAATATGGAATCTCCTGAATTTAAATTTGCTTTTTTAGCAATTTCTAGTTGAATATTACTTGGTATAAATTTTGCAATTGGGCCTTTTCCAGTAAGTATACCATCTACTTCTTCAAAAATAATATAGCCAAGGCCAGGAGCATTCATTTCTTTTTTTGCCCAATTGTTTAAATTATCAAAAAAACTTCTTGGTTGCATTGAAGATTTTGGTGCAGGTATCCCTAGTACTCGCCCACCAGCATCTATAACTTTTTTGAAAGCTTTAAATTCAACGTCGTTATCAGAAAATTCTTGAGTAATATCACATACCTCAATTGGGTTTCTTAAATCTGGTTTATCTGTTGCATACTTTTTCATTGCTTCTTTGTAGGTAATTCTTGGAAAAGGCAAATCAGTCACTTTAAAATTTGAAAACTTTTTAAATACTGAAGATAAAACGGGTTCAATGGCATTAAATACATCATCTTGCTCGACAAATGCCATTTCCATATCTAATTGATAAAACTCACCAGGACTCCTATCTGCTCTAGCATCTTCATCTCTAAAACAAGGAGCAATTTGAAAATACTTATCAAACCCCCCTGCCATTATTAATTGTTTAAATTGTTGAGGCGCTTGAGGTAAGGCGTAAAATTTTCCAGGATGAATTCTGCTTGGAACAAGATAGTCTCTAGCACCTTCGGGACTTGATGCAGTTAAAATGGGTGTCTGCATTTCAAGAAAACCGGCCTCAGACATTAACTTTCTTATATAGGAAATAATAGATGATCTTAGTACAATGTTGTTATGCAATTCTTCTCTTCTAATATCTAAAAACCTATACTTTAATCTTATTTCTTCAGGATAATCATTTTCACCGAATACTGGCATTGGTAATTCATTTGCAACAGAAAGAACTTCTAACGCATCAACAGAAATCTCAATTTTACCAGTTACTAGGGAATCATTAATGGTTTCTTTTTCACGCTTAATAACTTTACCATGTATTTTAATAACGGATTCAGCCCTTAGGCTTTCAAATTCTTTTAATAGCTTGGTATTTGTTTTTTCAATGACACACTGAGTTACACCATAATGATCTCGCAAATCAATAAACAAGACATTACCATGATCTCGCTTACGATTAATCCATCCAGCGAGTATGACGTCTTTATTTTCATCGCTTTCTTTTAACTCGTTACAATTGTGTGTTCTATATTTTACCATGCTTTAAATTCAAGTTCATATATAGTTTGATTTATGAAAATAGTCCAAGACAATAAATCTCTCAAAAATCTATGCAAATTACTAAAAACACAGAAAGTTATCTATCTAGATACTGAGTTTAAAAGAGACAGAACATACTGGCCGAAACTATGTACTATTCAATTTAAAACACAGCGAAATGCATATTTGGTGGACATGCTTCTAATTGAGCGAATGAATATGAATACACTAAAAGAAATATTAATAGACAAAAAGTTAAGGAAAGTAATTCATTCAGCTAAGCAAGATATTGAGGTAATTAATTATACTTTAGATATCAATATCGAAAACATTTTTGACACTCAAATGGCCTATAATGTACTTCATGGAGGCGATGAAATTGGATATACAAATTTAGTGGAAAAACTTTTTAAAATAAAATTGTCTAAAAAATATCAAGTTTCAGATTGGGAATCAAGGCCACTTAGTAAAAATCAGCTGGCATATGCAGAAAATGATGTTTTATACTTACCAAGAATTTATACTTATCTAATTAATCTTATAAAAAAAAGAAACTTAATTAATAAAATTAATAATAAAAACCAAGAACTAACTGATAATAATGACATTTATAATCCAAAGTTTGCATATAAAAAAATTAAAACAAAAAATTTTAATCAAAAAGAAAAGACTCTACTAAAAAAATATTCTAAATGGAGAGAGGTCTGTGCACAAAACCTAAATATACCAAGGAACTGGGTTATTTCAGATAAAAATCTCATCAAAGCATCTAAAGGTAAAGAGGTTGGTTTAGAGAAAAATAAAAAAATGTACAACCAGCAACTAAGTAAATTTAGTAATTATATTAATTCAAAAAATCTCTCAAAAAAGGGATAGTAATCTTGCTTTTAGTTTGCATGGAAGAAAAATTAATTTTTTCCATAAATTGATATAGTCTTGAATAATCTCTTTCGACTCGTTTAGTGAGATATTCTATTACATTATTTTCTACTGTTAATTGAAAATCGCTAAAGAACTTAACTATTAAGATTTTTATTAGTCTATCATCTGGATCATCTATATAAGCAGAAGTAAATGAATTAAATCTTGACCTTAAATCATTTAGTGAGATTTTAAAATTAGCGTTTGTGTCAACTGCACAAAGTATTTTGAATTTCTTGAGCACTAAATTATTGTAAAAATGAAAAAAATCATTTTCTCTCTCCACTTTGAGTTGATGCAAATCATCAATTGCATAACTGCAGCTAGATGACAAATTTTTCCAATTACTTACCTCATTGCAATTAAGAAAAGTAGCATTATTGTTAACTGTCCATATTTTTAACAAGTGCGTCTTCCCAGATTTTGACTTACCATAGACAACCGCTGAACCATTGAACCAATTATTTGTTTCATTAAGTAAAGATGAAACTTGCTGGTTGCTTTCACTAATAAAAAAATCATTGGGATCGAAATTTTCGACTTTGCCTAAATCAAAAACTAACTGACCTTTATTCATCTAATTAATACTTTCCATCCAATATCTTATATAAATAAACAACGATATTAATGTAGTAATTACAACGATCCCAATCAGTAATTCAAGTAACCTTGTCTCATTTATCAAGTTTTCAAATCCTGCTGTATTGCCTAATAATGTAGTTATAACTAAAAAAAATTGAAAAAAAGTGTTCCACTTACTTACTTTACTAGTTTTTAATTTAATTTTTATTCCTGCAAAAAATGTTATTACAAAAGAGCCTAAGATAATAATATCCCTTGATATGACTAAGATGATGATAAAAACTGGTAAAAGATTTGCTGTTCCGATTAATATATAGATTGAAATGACAAATGCTTTATCGGCAATAGCATCTAAGTAGGAACCCAATTCACTTTCCACCTTTAAAGACCTTGCTATAAATCCATCCAAAAAATCACTAACGGCAATAAGAAGTGTAAAAAGAGCTGCATAAAAAAATAAATCAATTAATAGTAACCAAGCTACGATGGGAATAGTTATTAATCTGAATATTGACAATAAATTTGGAATATTCTTAATAAGGACCCATATTAGCTACATCAATATTATTTTGAGACATTATTAATTCTAACTTAGTATTATTGCCAGAAAAATTAATAACCCCTTCAACCTTAGATAGATTAAATGAAGTAACGTGGAA
>CACKXV010000018.1 GCA_902604225.1 uncultured Pelagibacteraceae bacterium
GCATTATATCAACAACTAAACCTCCTGATAATCTTGACTTCATACGATCATCAAAACTGCTTAGTTCGCTTGGAGATCTATCAGCAGATATGATAACTCTTTTATTCAAATCTAATAATGAATTAAATGTATGAAAAAATTCTTCTTGAGTTGAATTTTTTCCAATCATAAACTGAATGTCGTCTATAATTAAAACATCAGCAGATCTAAATTTCTGCTTAAAAGTCATCGTGTCTTTTTGCCTAAGTGATTTTATAAACTGAAACATAAATCGTTCAGCTGAAAGATAAAGTACTTTACTATTTACTTTCTCTTCGCTTATCTGCCAAGCCATAGCATGTAAAAGATGTGTTTTGCCTAGTCCTACTCCACCATAAACATAAAGTGGATTAAATTCGTATGTGTCATCCGAGCAAAGTCTTTTGGCTGATGCAAAGGCAAGTTCATTGGTAGGACCAGTTATAAATTTGTCAAAAGTGAATCTCTCATCTAAGGGCCAGTCGTCTGATGAATTTGAATTAAATGATGCCTTAATCTGATTATTTTCCGAAGATATATCCTTATTTAGATTGAGCATATTCGAGGTAAGTGAATTATCTATGCTAATTTTTACTCGTTTAATATCAGGATTTTCTTGATTTAAAAAATAGATAATCTTGTCTAAATAATGTGAAGTAATCCAGTCTCTAATAAACCTTGTTGGAACTGTAAAATATATAATATCGTTGTCTAAGTTTTTTATAGATATATTTTTTATCCAGCTATTAAATATCTCGTTTCCATATTCAGAATTAAGTTTTTTTAAAACAATATTCCATTGATCTCGAATGCTAGATTTTGAGGGCTGTGCATTTTCTAAATCTTGAAACATTAATTATGAACTCCCTCAATTTTACTCATTAAAATTGTATCCAATTTTAGATAAAAGCATAATTTTTTTTTGCACTTTTTTTCATTTGGAAAAAACTGTTCCAAAAAGTACCTACGGAATTCGAACTATGAACCCAGGCCTAAAAAAAAATAATTTGGATAATTAAAATGATTTTTTTTAATTGAATAAATTTAGCTTTATTAAAATTGAATCGCAATAAAAAATATTATTTACTTGGTGCTAAAATTTAATACGAAATTAAACTCCGTTGTTTCCAGATAACATCCATTGAGGGCCTTAACATACGGAAAAAGTTTGATGAATCTATTTTAGTGATTTTATCTTATTCGATAGTCGAGAAATTTTTCTTGCTGCAGTGTTTTTATGAACAATCTTTTTTGACACGGCAGACATCATTTCAGACTCAGCTGATCTTAGAGCAGTTTTTGCTGCCGATTTATTACCGCTCACAATATTTAGTTCAACTTTTTTAATAAAGGTACGATATCTATTTCTTACTGACTTATTTACATCAGTTTTCTTAGATATTTCTCTTATTTTTGCTTTTGCAGATTTAGTATTAGCCATATTCTTTCGTGTTTACTATTTTTGACAGTTACTACAGTAGAATGTCGATCGCTGGGCTATTACTATGCGTATTATGGGCAACTGACAAGATTTATTTCTACATTTTTGCCCATCACGTCCGTATACTTGAAGTTTATTCTGATAATGGCCTAACTTGCCAGAAATCATCGTATGATCATTGATGCTTGATCCTCCCATTTGAATTGATTTTTTCAGTACTCTCTTAATCGAACGTACTAGTCGGTCACTTTCAGATATTGTAAGTTTGTTGCCTATTTTAAAAGGACTTAGTCTTGATAAATATAGAGATTCAGATGCATAGATATTCCCAACGCCTACAATATACTTTTGGTTCATAATTATTGACTTAATTGACGATGCTTTATTGCTAGCAATTTCATACAAATAATTTTGATTAAATGATTTGCTAAGTGGTTCAACGCCCAAATGTTTAAGAAGCTTTTCTTCTAATAGCTTGCTAGTTTTTCTCAGCAATATGCAGCCAAACCTTCGCGGATCTATAAATTGCAATACTAAATCATTGGAAAAATATAACTGAAAATGTGTATGTTTAATCGATATTATTTCTTTTTTTTTACCAATAATTATTCTTCCGGACATACCGAGGTGAATAATAAGAGAATAGTCATTCGATAACCTTAAAATTATGTATTTTGCTCGCCTCTCTACATCTAATAGTAAGCTTTTGTTAATTTTATTCTTTAGGTTTATCGGTACAGGATATCTGAGTTTTTTGACAAATACCTCTGTGTCTTTGATCTTTAATCCAATAAGTTTACTTTTTATCCCATTAACTACAGTTTGAACTTCAGGCAACTCAGGCATATATTTTTATATATTAATTATTAGTTATAAAATAAAAGATACTTAATTTATCAAATATTTATTAGATGGAAACAAAAGAAGTCTTTAATTCAGTTGCGAGTAAATACGATATTATGAACGATGTAATGTCTATGGGCGTTCATAGGTATTGGAAAGAGTTAATGATTGATTGGCTTTCACCTCGTGAAGAAATGAAAATAATTGATGTCGCTGGTGGCACAGGAGATATTTCAAGGCGCTTCCTTAAAAGAGTTAATGGAAAAGGTAAGGCTATAGTCTGTGATCCAAATGAAAATATGGTTGAAGCAGGAAAAAGAATAAAACAGTATTCAAATGATATTGAGTGGGTAGTCGCACCAGCTGAGAAACTGCCTTTTGAAGATAATACTTTTGATGCTTATTTAGTTTCTTTTGGTGTTAGAAATTTTAGTGATCTTAAAAAGTCCTTACAGGAAGCAAAAAGAGTTTTGAAACCCGGTGGTAGATTTCTTTGTCTTGAATTTTCTAAGGTTAAAAATGAATCTTTATCTAAGGTATACAACTTATATTCTTCATTAATCCCGATATTTGGAAAAGTTATTGTTGGGGATGAAGAGCCTTATAAATATTTAACTAGAACAATTAAAGAATTTCCATCACAAGAAGAGTTTCTAGAAATAATTAAAAGTTCAGATTTTGTAACAGTTAACTACCGCAATATTTTAAATGGAGTAGTTGCAATTCATTCAGCAGAGAAGAATGAATTATGATAAATAATTTTTTTTTTCTATTGAAGATAATTAAAATATTTAAAGCACACGACATATTGCGACTAATAGGTCAAAACGTGAGATACAGAATTATTTACACAATAATCACTCAACTTTTGTCTATAGGAGTTTCTAAAAATAAAGAACTAATGAATGACTCAGACGGAATTAGGGTTGCTAAAGCATTAAATGAGCTAGGCCCCTCTTTCGTCAAATTGGGCCAGCTAATTTCAACACGGCCAGACATTGTTGGAAATACTATTGCAGATGACTTGTCTATTTTAAGAGATAATTTACCACCTTTTTCTAAAGATATCGCAATTAAAATTGTAGAAAGTGAGTTTGGAACAACTATAGATAAGGTATTTACTGATTTTAGCGAACCAATTGCAGCAGCATCTATAGCTCAAGTTCACTTTGCAAAAATAAATAATAATGGGGTTGAAACTGAAGTAGCCGTTAAAATACTCAGACCTCAAATTGAAAAAATCATAGAACAAGAAATGTCACGCCTAGAATGGCTGACTTCTTTTATGGAGAATTTTAAGGAATTTGAGAGATTAAGGCCTAATTCAATTATAAAAAAAGCAAAAGAAGTGATCAAGTTTGAACTGGACTTGAGATATGAGGCAGCAGCTGCATCAGAACTTAGAGAGAATACTCAATTAGACGGGAGTTTTTATGTCCCATTAGTTTATTGGGAAAAAATTACTCAAAAAGTACTTACCATGGAGAAAATTGATGGAATCCCAGCAGATAAAATCGAAAAACTTAATGAAAATAATTATGATATCAAAAAATCAGCTGAGAATTTAATAATAAATTTTTTAAGACAGTCAATCAGAGACGGCTATTTCCATGCAGATCTTCATCAAGGTAATTTATTTTTAAATAAAAATGGAAATTTACTTGCAGTAGACTTTGGAATTATGGGAAGGCTTGATAAGAAGAATAGATCTTACCTAGCAGAAATTATTTATGGATTCATAAAGCAAGATTATCATTTGATAGCTAAAATTCATCAAGAAGCTGGACTAATTGATAAAAGCCAATCTACAGAAGACTTTTCACAAGCTTTGAGGTCAATTGGAGAGCCTATAATTAATCAAAAAGCAAAAAATATTTCTATGGGTAATGTATTAATTCAACTTTTTGATATAACAGAACAATTTAATATGTTTTTACAACCTCAACTTCTCTTACTGCAAAAGACTATGATTACTGTTGAGGGCGTAGCAAGAAAACTGGATCCTGAAATAAATTTCTGGGAAGTTTCTAAGCCTGAAATAGAAATTTGGCTTAAAGATGAGCTGGGAATAAAAAATAGATTAAAACAAACACAGGAAACACTTCAAAGTATTGCACGTAAAATGCCAGATATACCTGACTTTATTTCAAGAGCCGATCGAGCTTTTAATATCATCGCTGAAAGCAATTTAGATAATACACCCCAAAAGACTAATAGAAAGTACTTTATAATTGGCGGAACAGTATTAATTTCAAGCTTGGCTTTAATTATATCATTGATATAGAATACTTTTTTATAATTGTATTTACTTTTCAAGACAAACAAAAAAGTATAATTCTACGGAATGAATAAAACAAAAAAAGTATTATTAATCATTACTGGTGGTATAGCCGCTTATAAATCACTTGAAATAATAAGGGGTCTTAAAGCCAATAACATTGATGTTACTTGTATTCTAACAAAATCAGGTTCAGAATTTGTAACGCCCTTATCTGTTGAGAGCTTATCAGAAAATAAGGTTTATACAGATCTATTTAACTTAACTGATGAACATGAAATGGGTCATATACAACTTTCCAGACAAGCTGACGCTATTCTTGTTGCACCTGCAACAGCTAATATTATGTCCAAAATTGCGTATGGGCATACAGACGATTTAGCATCAACTGTTTTGGTAGCTACAAATAAACCCATAATTGTTGCACCAGCAATGAATGTTAGAATGTGGCTTAACAATGCAACACAAAGAAATATTCAAACTCTAAGGAATGATGGCATAAAATTTGTTGGACCAGAAAATGGTGAAATGGCTTGCGGGGAATATGGAGAAGGCCGAATGAGTGAACCAAGCGAGATTATCAAATATACAAATGATTTTATTAAGAGTTTAGATTACAAACCACTTAAAGATTTCTCAGCTCTTGTTACATCTGGGCCAACGAAAGAAATGATAGATCCTGTAAGATTTATTTCCAACGAATCCTCTGGCAAACAGGGCTTCACAATTGCAGAAAAATTATCATCATTGGGTGCCTATACAACTTTAATCTCTGGACCAACTAAATTATCTGATCCTAATGTTGATAAGGTTGTTCATGTGTCATCAGCTGATGAAATGATGTTCGAATGCGATAAGGCGTTACCTGTAAATATTGCCATCTGTGCTGCTGCAGTTGCTGATTATAAAGTTATGAAACAAAGTGAAAACAAAATTAAGAAAAATGGTTCAAGTTTAGACATTACATTGGAAGAGAATCCAGACATTTTATCTAGATTAAGTAAACGTAATGATAAGAGACCAAACCTTGTAGTTGGCTTTGCCGCTGAAACTGAGAAACTAGAAGAAAATTCAAAAATTAAATTGGAAAAAAAGGGCTGTGATTGGATTCTTGGTAATAATGTGTCAAACGGTAAAGTTATTGGTAAAGATACAAATGAGATTCATTTTATATCTAAATCTAGAAATGAAAACTGGAAGCAGATGCGAAAAGAGGAAGTTGCTGAAAAATTATCTCATAAGATAGTTCAGCATCTAAAAAGTTAGAAACTTGTCCACTAAAAAAAATTCAATATACATTAAAAAAATATCTAATATTGAAAACTTTGAATTACCTGAGTATCAGTCAGAAGAAGCTTCAGGAGTTGATTTATGTGCCTCAATAAAAAGTGATATTACAATAGCACCATGGGAAAAAGAAATAATTGCATGTGGAATTTCAGTTTCAATGCCGACAGGTATGGAAGCTCAAATAAGACCAAGGTCCGGCCTTGCTTTTAAACACGGAATAACTGTTTTAAATACACCAGGTACCATTGATAGTGATTACAGAGGAGAAATAAAAGTAATATTAATAAATTTAAGTAAAGAAACATTTATTGTTCGTCCTCTAGAAAGAATAGCCCAAATGATTTTCTCAAACGTCACTAAAGTAGAATTTAAAGAAGTTGACAGTTTAGATGACACTAATCGAGGTCAAGGTGGATTTGGATCTACTGGTAAATAAAAGTTACTTAAAGTCTTTTGCCAAGGCTTCTTTCACTTCTTTAGAAAGCACAGTACTATGAAGATAGTTATCGTGATCTGTACCAATCTCAATTCTGCTGCTTGAGTTTTTAAATTCCTCAATTTGCTTATCACTAAATTTAAAATGAATAAAATGAACAGATGAAGTTTTTCCCGAAATATCTGTACGATCTACGTCTTCCTCGGGTGTTGCGTATAGTTTTGTCCCATTAATACTTATAAATAACTTATTCTCAACATTTCCTAAGGACGATAAAACTTTTTTTCTTGTGTTTGGGTTGTCGATTTCAAACATATAAGTTGCTACAAGTTCTGAGCCTTGTGGCACAAGAGGGTTATAAGCCTCTAACTCATCTTTGAGTTGTTCATCACCACCTTTTTCTATGTAAAGCATCTCTTGAATTTGAGCTTTCATAGTAAAGAAATTTTCAAAGTAAAACGTAGAATGAGGTCCAAGTTCTACTCTCCTATTTTTTTTCATCTGAACTACCTCTTTTCTTATAATTCTTCTTTCTTTTGCATAAGTGCTATATTCAAGCAAATCAGAGGATTCAATTTTTCTATTTTCTATAGTCATAAAAATCTATGTAGTACCTAACTTTATAAAATCAAGAGAGATTATATGCTTGAGCTACTATTTCTATTGGATGCATTGAAATATAATTTGAGTCTTTGTCTTCATTTAAAAACTCGTTAAGGTGCTTGCAAGCAAGTGGGCAATCTGAAACCATTAACTTATTTTTCTTATTTTTAATTTGTCTAGCTGTTGCTTTGCCGTACTTATTTGCGGACTTTCGAGTTTTCTTCATAACTCCAAAAGTTCCTCCATGCCCTGCACACTTTTCTACAACATCAACTTTTGTATCAGGTAATTTTTTTAACATCTCCATAGCTTTATTACCCATGTTCTGAGCTCTTGCGTGACACGCATTGTGAACAGTCACTCCTCCATCAAGAGAATTAAGTCCTTCAACCAACCCCTCTTTTTTACTTATATCAACAATGAATTCATCAATATCAAAAACATTTTTTGAGAGTTTTTTTATATTTTCGTTATTAGGATTGAGAAGTGGCCATTCAAATTTGAGCATCAGCCCACAACTCGCGGTTAAAGTGACAATTTGATACCCTTGATCTATCAAACTACAAAGTTCTTTAGACACGATTTCAGATTGTTTAATAACCTTTTCATGCTGAGCTTGCTCTAAATGTGGCATGCCGCAGCATCCGGGATATGAAGAAATAGTTTCAACACCATTATGGTTTAGTACTTTTTGAGCAGCGATTCCAACCTTTGTATTATTGAAATTTACATAGCACGTTGAGTAAATTGCAACTTTTCTTCCAAAAGCAGGTGCACTTGTGTTTACTTTAATATCAATTTTCTCTGATAATTCGTGGAATGTCTTTTTTTCGAACTTAGGTAACTCAGCTTCTTTATCAATGCCGCTTATCATCTCCAGTGGACGCCGTGTTAGACTATTTTTTTTATCAGAACTCCAGTTTGCAAGAGTGGGAGAAATTTTGGCTAGATTAGCGTTGCGATCTATTTTAGCCAACTCTTTAGGAATTTTTGGCAACTTATTCTGCTTATCCTGAAAAGTTCTATAACGCAACATAAGGTGAGGGAAATCAATGTTAAACTCATGTGGTGGAACATATGGACATTTAGTCATGAAGCACATATCACAAAGTGTACATTTGTCTGTAATGTCTTCGAAATCTTTCTTAGTGAGATCATCAACTGATTCATTTGGAGAGTCATCAATCAAATCAAATAACGTCGGAAAGCTATCACAGAGATTAAAACATCTTCTACAACTATGACAAACCTCAAACTGCCTTTTCATCTCGGCGTTTAACTTTTCTTCGTTGGTGTAGCTTTCAGAATTCCAATCTACTAGATCCCTAGTAGGTGCGGCAAGGCTTCCCTCTTTTTTATAATCCATTATTTAAGTTAGGGGCTGTTTATAACAGCCCCAAATAACTTAATCGATTGAGTCTAGTGTTTTTTGGAATTTACCCGCGTGAGATTTTTCAGCTTTTGCTAACGTTTCAAACCAGTCCGCAATTTCATCAAAACCTTCTTCACGTGCTGTCTTTGCCATACCAGGATACATATCTGTGTACTCATGCGTTTCACCTGCTATCGCAGCTTTTAGATTATCTTCTGTTGATCCAATTGGTTCACCGGTCGCTGGATCGCCAACTTCTTCCATGAATTCTAAATGACCATGGGCATGGCCAGTTTCACCTTCGGCAGTAGATCTAAATACTGCGGCTACATCATTGTGACCTTCTACGTCTGCCTTTTGAGCAAAATACAAATATCTTCTGTTTGCTTGACTTTCACCAGCGAATGCTGCTTTCAAATTATCAAGTGTTTTACTTTCTTTTAATTCAGTCATGTCTTATTCCTCAACAATAATTAATTAACAATTATTTTTTATATAAGGTTGATTCAAATTTTGTCAACACTTTAGAATCATTCTAAACTGATATTGATAACTATTATCAATTACTTATCGAGATGAACAATAACTTCGATCTTATTAATCTTCTTATTTTTTGGAGTCTTAGGCAAGCCATTTACTTTTATGTTCTTATTAATATCAATTAGGAATTGTTCTTTTTCAGAATAAAAATGATGATGATCATTTGTGTTTGTATCAAAATAGACTCTATCAGCGCTAAGAGTAAGTTTTTTCAAAAGTCCATTTTCATAAAAATCGTGAAGTGTATTATAAATTGTGGCTAGTGATATTATGTGCTTTCTTTTAGCAAGCTCTGTAGACAAACTTTCAGCAGTTACATGCTTATCGGTACCATCGAATAAGTAGCCTGCTATTACTATTCTTTGCTTTGTTGGTCTCAAAGCATTAGATCTTAAAAACTGCTTAATATCATTCATAATTTTACTATTTATTAAAATTTAATGTATTTTACAATAATAATACATTAGTCTAATTAAACTTCATATAAAACAATGAGATAAATAACCTTAGTGGAAAAAAAATCAAGCTTTACAAAAGAAGAATTACTGGAATGCGCTCATGGAACTATGTTTGGGATTGGCAATGCAAGGCTTCCCTTGCCCCCAATGTTAATGTTTGACCGCATTACTAAAATCACAGATGACAGTGGAAAATATGAAAAGGGAGAGATCCTTGCTGAGCTAGATATTAATCCAGATCTTTGGTTTTTTGATTGTCATTTTGAGATGGATCCTGTGATGCCTGGATGCTTGGGATTGGATGCAATGTGGCAACTCGTAGGTTTCTATTTAGGTTGGATTGGTAACCCTGGACGGGGAAGAGCTTTAGGCTCTTCGAGTGTGAAATTTGGTGGAGAAATATTAAAGGAATCTAAGCTTGTTGAGTATAAAATCAACATGAAGAAAATAATAAAAAGAGGCGTCATTGTTGGCGTTGGTGATGGCTCCGTTTTAGTAGACGGTAAGGAAATATATACAGCAGAGGGGCTCAAAGTTGGCCTAATCAAATAATGAGAAGAGTTGTAATTACAGGAATAGGAATAGTCTCATCTTTAGGAAATAATAAAAGTGAAGTAAATGACTCACTTTTTAATACAAAATCTGGTATCGCATTTGACGAGTCTCAAAAAGATATGGGATTTAGAAGTCAAGTTAGTGGGCAAATCAATTTAAATTTGGAAGAGTCAATCGAAAGAAAATTCTTAAGGTTTATGGGTGATGGAGCAAGCTACAATTATTTGGCGATGAATGAAGCTATAAGTGACTCAAGTTTAAGTGTCGATGAAATTTCTAATAATCAAACAGGGTTAATAATGGGGTCTGGCGGCCCATCAACTAAAAGTCTGTTAAGAGCATTT
>CACKXV010000019.1 GCA_902604225.1 uncultured Pelagibacteraceae bacterium
TTCCTGTTTTGTCCTCGTTTGTTGTTGCAGGGGAAGAACAGAATGTAAGTAAAAATTTACTATCTGGAACAATACAAAATGATATTTTAAAAGAATTTATGGTGAGGAATACATACATTTATCCCCCAGACCCGTCTATGAAAATCGTTGCAGATATAATTGAGTTTACATCTAAGGAAATGCCAAAATTTAATTCAATTTCAATCTCAGGCTATCATATGCAAGAAGCTGGTGCGGATAATGTACTTGAACTTGCATATACACTTGCTGACGGCATGGAATATGTAAGGGCAGCTCTATCAAAAGGATTAGACATAGATGATTTTGCTCCACGACTTTCATTCTTTTTTGCTATTGGAACTGATTTCTTCATGGAGATTGCTAAACTCAGAGCAGCAAGAACATTATGGTATAAGATTATGAAAGATTTTGGAGCGAAAAATGAAAAGTCTATGATACTCAGAACACATTGTCAGACTTCTGGAGTATCACTTACTGAAAAGGATCCTTATAATAATATCATTAGGACGTCTTATGAGGCTCTTTCTGCAATTTTGGGAGGAACACAAAGCTTGCACACTAATTCATTTGATGAAGCAATTGCCCTTCCTACTGATGAGTCTGCTAGAATAGCAAGAAATACACAGCTTATTCTTCAAAATGAAACGGGAGTAACGAATACTGTAGATCCATTAGCGGGTTCATATTTTATAGAAAGTCTTACTGATGAGTTATCAAAAAAAGCTTGGGAGATTATAGAAGAAATTGAATCGCTTGGTGGTATGACAAAAGCGGTAAAAGCAGGTGTACCAAAATTAAAAATTGAAGAGTCAGCCACTAAAAAACAAGCTAAAGTTGATAGTGGTTCAAGGGTTGTAGTAGGAGTAAATAAGTTTAAAAATCCAAAAGAACCTAAGGTTGATGTACGGGTAATTGACAATAATAGGGTCAGAGAAGATCAAATTAAAAAGATCAATGATATTAAAGCTTCCAGAGATCAAAAGGCAGTCGATAAATCACTAGCAAAATTGGTAATTGCAGCCAAAGAGGACAGTAATTTGTTAGCTTGCTCGATTGATGCTATAAAAAATAGAGCAACAGTTGGAGAAGTATCAAAAGCATTAGAGCAAGTATACGGAAGGCATTTTGCAACGTCTTTAAGTGTCTCAGGAGTGTATGGGAAACATTTTGAAGGTGATGAAGATTTTATGAATGTAGCAAAAAAAGTAAATGCGTTTGAGGAAGAAAATGGAAGAAGACCCAGAGTTTTGATAGTTAAGATGGGTCAAGACGGTCATGATAGAGGAGCAAAGATTGTTGCTACATCATTTGCAGATATGGGATTTGATGTTGACATGGGTCCCCTATTTCAATCTCCTAAGGATGTTGCAAAAGATGCTATAGAAAATGATGTTCATGCAATAGGTGTTTCAACACTTGCTGCGGGACACAAAACTCTTGTACCAGAGCTAATGAAAAGTTTAAAACAAATGGATCCCAAGACAAAAATAGTTGTTTTTGTCGGTGGAGTTATACCTGAGCAAGATTACGATTTTTTATATGAGAATCATATTTCAGCTATTTTTGGTCCTGGTTCAAATATTATTGAATCTGCAGAAACGGTTATTGATTTGATATCAGATAAAATTCATAAAGAAATTTAAATGCAACTTGTTGAAAAAATTGTAAAAGGCGAAAGGGCTGCGATCGCTAAAGCTATTACATTAGTTGAGTCGTCTAGGGAAAATGACAAAAAAGAGAGCAGAAGGCTAATTTCAGAGCTTTTAAATAAACCGGGTAAATCAATTCGAATTGGGTTTTCAGGACCTCCAGGTGTTGGCAAATCAACATTTATTGAGTCGTTTGGTCGTTTCCTAGTAGAAAAAAATTATAAGCTTGGCATTTTAGCCATAGATCCATCTTCACAGATTACGGGCGGTTCTATACTGGGTGACAAAACAAGGATGATAGAAATTTCTAAAAATCCTAATACATTCATAAGGTCTACCCCCTCAAGAGGATCTTTAGGTGGAATTTCTCTTGGAACAAGAGAAGCATCAATAATTTTAGATGCAGCTGGATATGATTTTATTTTTATCGAAACTGTTGGCGTAGGACAGTCAGAAATTATGGCAACTAATTTAGTAGATATATTTTCTCTAATTGTAGGACCAGGATCTGGAGATGAGCTGCAAGGTATTAAAAAAGGTATAACCGAATATGCTGATATATTTATAGTAAATAAAAATGATGGAGACTTGAAATCAGAAGCTTCAAAAACTGCCTCTGACTATAAATCTGCTATCAGTTACTATAAGAAATCAAGTGATGCTGTAGATAAGGAAGTCTTGCTTGTATCTGCAATTGAACAAACTGGTATGGAAAAAGTAATTGAAACTATACAGAATATAGTTTCGCAAAATAAAAAAAATAAAAATTTTGATGAAAGAAGGGCTAAGCAGTTTACTTACTGGATTGAAGAAGAGGTCAGAGAAATAATTCAATTTAGTATTCAAAATAAAATCAAAGAAGATGGCAGTATCAGTAAATTTTCTCAAAAAGTAATTGATGGTGAGATACAAATGTTTGATGCGATTGAAGCCATTACCCAGAATTTGCGCAATAAATAATCATATTGACAATATTTATTATTATCTTTAACTAACAGATATTATGACAAAGGCATGTGATTTATCTGGCAAAAAAGTTCAATTTGGAAATAACGTAAGTAAAGCCAATAATAAAACTAGAAGAAAGTTTAACGTTAATCTCCAAGCGGTAACTTTTAAAAGTGAATTGTTAAATAAAAAAATAAAGTTGTCAGTAGCTACATCATCAATTAGAACAGTTTCAAAATTTGGCGGTATAGATGAGTTTTTAACTAACACGAAAAGCAAGAAATTGTCACTTAAGGCAAAGAGATTGAAACGTGCAATGGGTATAGCAGCGAGTAAAGCTAATTAGCAAGCTGACTTTTACTCTTTTTTTCACTTTCTTCAAACAAATCAACTAATTGTTCTGTCATTACATCTGCAAGTTGTTCAGCGTCTACTATGGTAACGGCTCTTTTATAGTACCTTGTTACATCATGGCCAATTCCAACAGCTAGCAATTGGATAGCAGATTTTGATTCTATCCATTCGATTACACCTCTTAAATGTTTTTCAAGATAATTTCCTGTATTTACAGACAAGGTACTATCATCTACCGGAGCCCCGTCGGATATTACCATTAATATTTTCCTTGCTTCATATCTCACTTGTAACCGCTTATGCGCCCATAATAGAGCTTCCCCATCAATGTTCTCTTTTAATAACCCCTCACGCATCATGAGGCCTAAGTTCTTTTTTGACCTACGCCATGGTTCATCTGCAGCTTTGTATATAATATGTCTTAAATCATTCAATCTACCTGGTGCTGGTATTTTTCTATTTTGCATCCAATGCTCTCGGCTTTTACCTCCTTTCCAAGCTTTTGTTGTAAAGCCAAGTATCTCAACCTTCACACCACATCTCTCGAGAGTTCTGGCAAGAATATCAGCGCTCATAGCGGCAACAGTAATGGGTCTTCCTCTCATTGATCCAGAATTATCAATTAAAAGTGAAACTACGGTATCCTTAAAGTCAGTATCCTTTTCTTTTTTAAATGATAATGAGTGATATGGGTCCATTATAATCCTAGTTAATCTTGATGTATCTAACAATCCTTCTTCAAGATCAAAATCCCAACTTCGATTTTGCTTAGCAAGCAATTTCCTTTGCAATCGATTAGCTAATCTAGATATAATTGTTTGATATGATTTTAGTTGTTGGTCTAAGTAAGCCCGAAGGCGGTTTAATTCTTCATCTTCGCATATATTTGAAGCAGTAATTATTTCATCAAATTCTTCAGTGTATACACTGTACTCATTTAGTATTTGTTCACTCGAATTCTCAGCTCTATACTGAGGTGTTGCATTTTCACTATTTCCTTCATCAAACTCTGAAAGTTCATCATCTTCTTGCTGGTCAATATTCATTTCCGTTTCCTCATATCCCACTTCCTCTTCCGACTGCGAGGCATCATCATCACTAAAAGATGACTGATTTTCCATCTCATCTAATTCATTATTTTCGAGCTGTTCTGTGTTTTGATTTTTTTCCTCTTCATTTTTTTCATCATTAGTATTTTGTTCATCATAATAGTCTAAGTCATTTATTAATTTATTAACATTCTCAGCAAAAACTTTTTGATCATAAATATTTTCTAAGAGCGAATTTGAAGAGTCACCAATTCTACTTTGAAGCCATTTCTTCCATACGCTAATTGCTTTATCAGAATTTTTAGGCAGGTAATCAGGACTTACTTTGTTTCTAAAATATAAATCAATGGCATCTTCAATATCAATATCAGATTGTTTAGAGATTTCAGAAATCTTTTTCTCTTTAAATTTATCTTCATACAGAGAATGCAAATTATTTTTAACACCTCTCATCAATTTACTGCCTATTAGTTGTATGCGGGTATCCTCAAGTATTTCATAAATCTTTCTATTTTTTTCGCCGGAGGGTTCATATTCTTTGAAGGTATCTTGATTATGATATTTATATCTTAGGGCTTGATTA
Organism: uncultured Pelagibacteraceae bacterium; assembly: GCA_902604225.1. Classification (GTDB taxonomy): domain Bacteria; phylum Pseudomonadota; class Alphaproteobacteria; order Pelagibacterales; family AG-422-B15; genus CACNXQ01. The sequence goes on from CACKXV010000019.1 coordinate 4,605, forward strand.
TCAGCATTCCCTCGAAGATGGCTGAGTGACTCAAGATTAAAATCTAACTTTATTTGGGGTAGAACAATTTTATTATTTGATGAAGAACCAGTATCTTCAAAAACAACTTCAAGCTCTTTGTTTTCAGCAATAGCCCTTGTAGCAGATGAGATAGCTCTTTTGATATCTTCTAAAATATCTTCTTTCACTACGTTAAATTAAATTCATTTTGCTCTAATGATAGATCATCACCAAAACAGCGTTGGTAATATTCAGATATAATCTGCCTTTCACTCTCATCACATTTATTTAAAAAAGTAAGTTTAAAAGCCATTGCATAATTAAAGTCAAATATTTCTGCATTTTGAGCCCAGGTTAAAACCGTTCGTGGACTCATGACTGTAGATATATCTCCATTTGACAGCCCTTTTCTAGATAGGTCGGCTACTTTAATCATGAGTTCAATGATCTCTTGCTTTTCTTGCGTATTGAATGAAGGAACTTTTGAGAGCATGATTTGTTTTTCCTGCTCGAAATTAAGATAATTAAGCGTGGTTACAATATTCCACCTATCCATTTGACCCTGATTGATTTGTTGAGTTCCGTGATATAAGCCTGTGGTATCGCCTAAACCAACTGTATTTGTTGTTGCGAACATTCTAAAATAAGGATTTGGTTTTAACACTCTATTTTTATCCAGAAGTGTAAATTTACCATCTGCTTCCAATACTCTTTGTATTACAAACATGACATCAGGCCTACCTGCATCATACTCATCAAAAACTAATGCTGTTGGATTTTGTAATGACCAAGGAAGAATACCATCCTGAAATTCTGTTACTTGCTTTCCTTCTTTTAATACAATTGCATCTTTTCCTATTAAATCAATACGGCTTATATGACTATCGAGGTTAACCCTAATACAAGGCCAATTAAGTCTCGCAGCAATTTGTTCAATATGGGTAGATTTTCCAGTACCGTGTAATCCCTGAACCATTACTCTTCTATTATATTTAAAGCCCGATAAAATCGCCATTGTTGTTGCTTTATCAAAGCAATAGCTGCTATCAATATCTGGAACATATTCTGACTTATTTGAAAATCCTTCAACGTGTAAATCTGTATCAATACCAAAGGCCTGATTTACTGATATAGAAATGTCAGGCTTATTTTGAATTAGGTTTTCTGTTGCTGTCATGTTGATCCTTTATTATTTTGTAGGCTTCTAGAACCTTAGTAAGTTTTTCTTTGTTTTCTTCATTTAGTCCAACTGTATCAGGGTGAAGTTCTTTTACAATCTTTTTGAATTTAGTTTTAATATCCTCTAATGAACTTTCTTTTTTGTCCATACCTAAAGTTGCCAGAGCATTTAAATATTTAGAACTATAAAAACTAGGGTGCATATTAAGGTTTTCAAGATTATTCATACCAGAAAACATCTGTTCGGAGATTTTTGATATTTTTTCGAAGTAATTCACATCATTCGTGCCTATTTTTTTGGTTTTTCTGTGGCCAATGATGTCGTTTTCAATAAATTCTTCAATTTCGTCAGCAGACATATCAGAGAAATAATTCCACTTTTTATTATATTCTCTAATATGCTTCAAACAGAACCATACATACCGTTTAAGCTCTTTTGGCGATGAAGGTGCTTTAAATTCTCCATCATTTGGGCAATTTTCAAAAGAGCATTTTCTGTTATCCATATCGCAATTAATTATGTTAAGTATATATGATTATATATGAGTCTTGAAAAAAATATAAATAGGAAGATTAATGATTTTTTTAAACCATCATTTTTCAAAATAATAAATTTTTCTGACCAACACAAAAACCATTATTCTGGGGAAAATAAAGATACTTCCCATATAAAACTTATTATAGTTTCTGAAGAATTTCTAAACTTATCACGAATTGATAGAGAGAGAAAAGTGCATAAAGTACTCGAACAGGAAATTTTAGATGATATTCATTCAATTAGACTTAAGCTGCATACTGAAGCAGAATATTCTCTAATTAAGTGAAGATATTTTTACTTGAGTAATAATATTTTTATTTGTTCCTAATATTTCAAACTTAAAACCATAATATTGAAAAATCTGTCCAGTCTTAGGAAATGATCTTGACTCATTTATTATTAGTCCAGAAATCGTATTTGCTTCTTCATCAGGCAAATCCCATCCAAAACTTCTATTTATATTTCTTATTTCTGCCGAACCCTTTACTTTTACTGAACCATCTTGATTCCTCTTTATGTCAGAAAGCTCAATATCATGCTCATCACTTATCTCGCCAACGATTTCCTCTATAATATCTTCTAGGCTAATCATTCCGCTCAGTACTCCGTACTCATCTACAACCATAGCCAATTTAATTTTTCTATTGAGGTGCATTTGAAGCTGATCTTTCAGAGAAGTTGTTTCTGGAACAAACCATGTTTTAATAAGTGAATCCTTTATATCTTCCCGTGTAATTGAAAGGGTTTGTTTTTCTCTGAGTAATTTCAGTAAATTTTTAGCATGTATTAGACCTATTATGTTTTCATTATTATCTTTCCAAATTGGGACTCTTGTATATGGGCTTTCTATTACCTGATTAACAATATTTTCAGGATCATCATCAATGTTTAGCATAAACACGTTGCTTCTATGTACCATAATATCTTCAACTGCAATTTCAGATAAATCTAAAATTCCAGTAACCATGTCCTTGTCAATTTTAAATAGTCGACCTTCTTTATGGTGTAGGTCTACAGTTCCTCTTATTTCATCGGCAACAGATATACTGCGAGAATTTTGATCATGTTTAATTCCTACAATTCCTAGAATATAAAAAACTATTTTTTCCATAATCCATGTAACTGGCGCCAGTACAGTAACCAGTGGTTTTAATAATGGGCTAACAATCAACGCTAATTTCTCTGCATTCGCAATTGCATAGCTTTTAGGAAGAATTTCAGCGAAGATCACAATTAATGCTGTCATGATTATTACTGCGTAAGCTACACCTGAGTTTCCAAATACTTTAATGAGTAAGCTTGTAGCCAATGCGGAAGCAAGAATATTTACAAGGTTATTACCTAATAATATTGCACCAATTAATGACTCTTTTTTATTTAGCAATTGAAGAGCAACATCAGCATTTTTACTACCTTTCATTCGCAAACCTGTAAGTCGACTTCTTGTACTGGCTGTCAATCCAGTTTCAGATCCTGAGAAGAATGCAGATAATGCAAGCAGTATAATAATAGCAAAAAATAAAATAATTATCTCAAATAACATTTAGTTTAAAAAATCTTTTATTACCTTTTTCATATTCTTATGTTTGAAAGTATCAGTGATGTAAGCTTCACCAATACTTTTACATAGTATTAAATTTATTTTTTTGTTTTTCACTTTTTTATCAGAAGACATTGCTTCTATAAACTGTGAAGTGTTTAGATGCCGTTTTAATTGTTTTGGTATTTTTCTTTTAATGCCTATTTTATCAAAATGTGATTCAATTTTATTTATAATGTCTTTTGATATTTTTCCTTCTAAGAAAGAAAGCTCTAGTGCCATTATTATTCCTATCGCAACAGCTTCACCATGTACAACTGTTTTTTTATAATTATTAAGTGCTTCGATTGCGTGTCCAAAAGTATGGCCAAGGTTTAATAAGGCTCTAATATTTTTTTCCTTCTCATCTTGATTTACTATTTTTGCTTTATTTTTGCATGATTTATATACTATCTCTATTAAGTAATTAGCATTTTGATTCAAAAAATGTTTATCATTCTTTAATAGCCAATTAAAAAACGCTTTGTCCATTATGATGCCATACTTGATTACTTCTGCGTATCCTGACAATAGCTCTCTTTTATTTAAGCTCTTTAATATGCCTACGTCAGAAATAACAAGGGCAGGCTGATAAAAAGAACCGATTAAATTTTTTCCAAGTGGCGTGTTAACTCCTGTTTTCCCACCAACTGATGAGTCTACTTGTGAAAGTAAAGTTGTAGGAATTTGAATAAAGTTAATACCTCTTAGGGTTATGCTTGCTACAAATCCAACGAGATCACCTATTACGCCTCCCCCAAGAGCAATCAGAGTATCATTTCTATCAACTTTATTTTTTAATAAATGGCTTGTTAAGATTTTTACTGACTCAAGATTTTTCTTACTTTCACTATCGTTAATGATA
>CACKXV010000020.1 GCA_902604225.1 uncultured Pelagibacteraceae bacterium
ACGACATTGATTTATGGGAATTAAATGAAGCTTTTGCAGTTGTTGTTTTGAGATACCTAGAGCATATGGGCATCGATCATTCTCAAATTAATGTAAATGGTGGAGCCATTGCAATGGGACATCCTCTTGGCGCTACTGGCGCAATGATACTTGGTACAGTTCTTGATGAGTTAGAAAGAACGAACAAGTCTACAGCATTAGCTACATTGTGTGTCGGCGGAGGCATGGGAACTGCCACTGTTATCGAGCGTGTTTAAAAATTTAAATCAAAGGTAATATTAATGAGTGATGTAACTTATGAAATAGATAGTGATGGTGTCGCGGTAGTAACTTGGGATTTAGAAAATCGTTCAATGAACGTTCTCAATTTTCAATCTTTAGGTGAATATAGACAAATTATAGAAAAGCTTATTAGCGACGATGCAGTTAAAGGTATCGTTCTGAGAAGCGCTAAAGATGCATTCATAGCAGGGGCGGATCTTACGTCTTCTGAAGTTTTTGGTTTTGACAGCGTTCAAGAAGATAAAGTTAAGGCTGCAGAAAAAATTTATAATGGAAATATGGAAATGCAACTGTTGTTTAGAAGCATGGAAACATGCGGCAAGCCTTTTGTTGCAGCAATAAATGGACATGCTTTAGGCGGTGGATTTGAGATTTGTTTGTCATGTCATTATCGTGTTGCAATTGATAATGATAAAATTCAAATCGGACAACCAGAAGCAAAAGTTGGCCTTATACCTGGAGCGGGTGGGACTCAAAGAGTGCCTAGATTGGCAGGAGTTACCCAAGACATAATGGGCTTCCTTTTAGCAGGAACTCCATTCACTCCTAAAAAAGCTCTTAGCGCAGGACTTATTAACGAGGTGACAGACAAAGAAAGTTTATTAGCCGTTGCAAAAAAATATATTGTTGATGGTGGTAAAGCAGTTCAACCATGGGATGAAAAAGGATTTAAATTCCCAGGTGGACTTCCTTACACGCCAAAAGGCATGATGCTATGGGCTGCGGCTTCATCATCTCTTAGGAAAAATTCTTACAATAACTATCCAGCTCAAACAGCTATTTTGTCCGCAGTATATGAAGGTGTTCAGGTTCCAATTGATGCTGCATTAAGAATTGAGGCGCGATACTTCACCAATGTAGTAATGGATCCAAGATCACAAAATATGGTCAGAAGCTTATTTGTTAATATGCAAGCTCTCAGTAAGGGAGCAAGAAGGCCCAAGGACTTTAATAAGTATGATGTCAAAAAAATTGGTATACTTGGAGCTGGACTAATGGGTGCAGGAATTGCTTATGTAACTGCAAAAGCAGGAATTGAAGTTATTTTAATTGATACAGATCAAGATGCTGCTGATAAAGGAAAAGATTACTCGACTAAAATTTTAGATAAGCAACTAAGCAAAAAAAGAACTACAGAAGAAAAGAAAGAAAAATTACTAAACTTAATAACTCCTACTACTGATTACTCTTTGCTACAGGGTGCAGACCTAATTGTAGAAGCAGTTTTTGAAAACAGAGACATCAAGGCTGAAGTTACCGCTAAAGCTGAAGCACAAATTGCTGAGACAGCTGTTTTTGGTTCCAATACTTCAACTTTACCTATCACAGGACTGGCAAAAAATTCTAAAAGACCTAATAATTTTATTGGAATTCATTATTTCTCTCCTGTTGAAAGAATGCCATTAGTCGAAATTATTATGGGAAAAGAAACGTCACAAGAGACTCTTGCGAAGACAATGGATTATGTGCAAAAGATTAAGAAAACTCCAATTGTAGTAAATGATAGCAGAGGATTCTATACAAGCCGCGTATTCAGCACATATACAGGTGAAGGTGTCGCAATGCTTGCAGAAGGAATTAAGCCCGCACTAATTGAAAATGCTGGAAAGATGACAGGTATGCCAATGGCGCCTTTAGCACTCTCAGATGCTGTAGCTCTAGATCTTGCATGGAAGGTGACTACTCAAACCAAAAAAGACTTCGAGGCAGAAGGAAAAGAGTTTCCAGTTACACCTATGTATTCAATCATGGAAGAAATGGTTGAAAAGCAAGGCAGGTTTGGAAAAAAGAATAATAAAGGTTTTTATGAATATCCTGAAAGTGGGAAGAAATATCTATGGCCTGAATTATCTAATCTTTGTAAGGAAAGTGATGAGCAGCCTGAAGTTGATGAACTAAAAAAGAGATTTCTCTATATTCAAGCCTTGGAAACAGCCAAGTGTTATGAAGAAAATGTCTTAACAGATGTTCGCGATGCTGATATTGGAGCAATTCTAGGTTGGGGAATGGCACCTTGGACTGGCGGTACACTCTCTTATATTGACATGATAGGCGTCAAAGAATTTGTTGCTGAAGCAGATAAACTTGCACAAAAATATGGTGAAAGGTTTACACCTTGCAAGCTTCTTCGTGATATGGCCTCCAAAAATGAGACATTTCATAAAAGTGGTAATTCTAGTCAAGCAGCTTAAATAAGATTAATATAAACATTAATATCTTTATAGATTTGAAAGGATCCATATGGCAAACACCACACCTACGACTAATTCTCTCGATAATTACTTTTTACCCTTCACTGCAAATAAGGATTTCAAAAAAGATCCGAGGCTTTTGGACAGAGGGGAAGGTGTATATTATTGGAATCATAAAGGTGATACGGTAATTGATGCTTCTTCGGGATTATTTTGCGTCCCTCTGGGTCATGGAAGGCAAGAAATTGCGGATGCTGTACATCAGCAATTATTAAAATTAGATTATTCACCAAGCTTCCAGGTTTCACATTTACCTGCTTTTACTTGCGCTGAAAAAGTTGCAAAACTATTACCTGGTGACTTAAACAATGTTTTTTTCACGATATGTGGATCAACAGCAATAGATTCAGCTATAAAAATTGTTCAAGCATATCAGCATGCAATTGGACAAGCTCATCGAATGAAGTTTGTATCACGTGAAAGAGCTTACCACGGTGTAAATATTGGCGGCACATCTCTAAGTGGTATGATTAAAAACAGAGAAATATTTACTGCTGCAATGCCTGGCGTTATTCATTTAAGACATACTTGGTTAGACGAAAATAAGTTCACAAAAGGTCAACCAGAACATGGCGCACATTTAGCTGATGACCTTCAGAGGTTTGTTGATATGTATGGTCCAGAGTCAATTGCTGCATGCTTTGTCGAGCCTATCGCGGGATCAACGGGAACATTAATTCCACCTAAGGGATACTTAGAAAAATTAAGAGCAACATGTGATAAGTATGGCATCGTATTAATTTTTGATGAAGTTATTACAGGATTTGGAAGAACAGGAAAGTCTTTTGGTTCAGTTAAATATAATGTTCAACCAGATATGATCACTATGGCTAAAGCTATTACGAATGGTTCCCAGCCAATGGGAGCCGTTGGGGTTTCTGATAAAATTTATAACGCAATTGTTGACAATGGCCCTGAACACGGAGTTGAGTTTTTTCATGGCTACACATACTCAGGCCACCCTGCATGTGTTGCAGCTTCATTAGCTACATTAGATATTTATGAAAAAGAAGATATTTTTGCAAGAGCTGAGAAGATGTCACCTTATTTTTTAGATGCTGTTTTTGATGCGTTTAAAGATGTTCCGGCTGTAACAGATGTTCGGGGAGATGGAATGATGGCTGCCATTGATCTTGCAGTTGATAAAACTCCAGGGGTACGTGGATATGATGCTCAAAAGAAAACTTTTGCAAATGGAGTTCATATTAAATTTACTGGCGACAGTGGTATAATTGCACCCGCTTTGATTGCCGAAGAAAAGCACATTGACGAAATGGTACAAAGAATAAAAGAAGTAGTTGTTAAATATTAATAGAAAAGTTTCAAATATGACTAAAATGACAACAGAAGAAGCTTTTATCAAGGTTTTACAAAAGCACGGTATACAACATGCATTTGGGATTATTGGTTCAGCGTTTATGCCTATATCCGATTTATTTCCCAAAGCTGGTATAACTTTTTGGGATGTAGCTCACGAAACTAATGGAGGCATTGTTGCTGATGGATACACTCGTGCTACAGGGAAAATGTCAATGTGCATTGCTCAGAATGGTCCAGGTATTACAAACTTTGTTACGCCAATTAAAACAGCATACTGGAACCATACTCCTTTACTCTTAGTAACGCCTCAAGCTGCCAACAAAACTATTGGTCAAGGTGGATTTCAAGAAGTCGAACAGATGGCTTTATTTAAAGATATGGTTTGCTATCAAGAAGAGGTGAGAGATCCTTCCAGAATAGCAGAGGTCTTAAATAGAGTAATATCAAAAGCGTTTAGGGGCTCAGCACCTGCTCAAATAAATGTACCAAGAGACATGTGGACACAAGTCATTGATATTGAAATACCAACGATTATAAATTTTGAAAGACCAGCTGGTGGGAATGAAGCAATATTAAAAGCATCTGAGTTACTATCTAAGGCTAAATTTCCTGTAATTTTATCTGGCGCTGGCGTTGTATTAGGTGATGCCATTGAAGAATGCAAATTACTTGCTGAAAGATTGGATGCTCCAGTTGCATGTGGATATCAACATAATGATAGTTTTCCAGGCAATCATCGTTTAGCTGTTGGACCCTTAGGTTATAATGGATCAAAAGCAGCAATGGAATTAATTTCAAAGGCTGATGTTGTTCTTGCTTTAGGTACTAGGTTAAACCCTTTTTCTACTTTGCCATGCTATGGCATAGATTATTGGCCAACAGATGCATCAGTAATTCAAGTCGATATCAATTCAGACCGTATAGGGCTTACTAAAAAGGTGACTGTAGGCATTTGTGGAGATTCAAAGCTTGTAACACAACAATTAATAAATAACTTATCCTCAAGTGCCGGTGATAATGGTAGAGATGACCGAAAAGCATTAGTGCATCAAACTAAATCTTCTTGGCTACAAACGCTAAGCAGTATGGATCACGAAGAGGATGATCCTGGAACCACATGGAACGCAGACTCTAGAAAGAGAGACTCCGATAGAATGTCTCCGCGAATGGCTTGGAGAGCAATCCAAGCGGCTCTGCCCAGAGAAGCAATTATTTCTTCAGATATTGGCAATAATTGTGCAATAGGAAATGCTTATCCTACTTTTGATGAAGGAAGAAAGTATCTTGCTCCAGGTCTATTTGGTCCATGCGGGTATGGTTTCCCCTCAGTTCTAGGCGCTAAAATTGGATGCCCTAACATTCCAGTTGTTGGATTTGCTGGCGATGGTGCATTTGGCATTAGTATGAACGAGATGACCTCTTGTGCAAGAGAAGAATGGCCTGCCATTACCATGGTAATATTCAGAAATTATCAATGGGGTGCCGAGAAAAGAAATTCAATACTTTGGTATGACAATAATTTTGTTGGCACTGAATTAGATCCAGAATTAAGTTACGCAAAAGTAGCAGAAGGATGCGGCTTAAAAGGTATCATAGTTAGAACTATGGAAGAATTGACTCAAAACCTGAGGAAAGCCTGCGAAGATCAGGATAAAGGTATCACAACATTTATTGAAGTTATTTTGAATCAAGAATTAGGCGAGCCTTTCAGAAGAGATGCAATGAAAAAGCCTGTTGAAATTGCTGGCATTGACTTCAATGATATGAGTCCAGAACAAATAGGCTAGGATTTTCTTAAAACATATATTTTATTTTTTGCGCTGGAGTTGTGACGAGGAAGTGCAAGGAATGGCCTCGAGATATATAAAGGAGTGTATTCATTAGCTCTGTAGGCCAGTTCTTTATCAAAACCTAATTTTTTAAAAATCGTTTCAGAAATTGAAAGTATTAAGTAACCATTTTTTTTTGTAACTCTTAATAATTCTTTGATTGCGCCTGGTCCTACATGACCAGCAGTAAGTACTCCAGTACAGATTATTAGATCAAAATGATTACTTCTCAATGTAGTTTTCTTATTTAATGATTGGCAAATAAGCTTTTTAAAAATTTTTTTTGATTTAGCAAGTTCCAGCATTTCTTTTGAATTATCTAAACCCGTTAGATTTTTATAATCTAATTTACTCAACTCTTCAGCTACTAATCCAGTTCCGCATCCAGCGTCTAAAATATTTGCTTCTTTTGAAATTTTTATTTTCTTACTAAGAATGATCTTTTTTAATCGTGTCGGATAAGCGTATCCCCAATCAGTTAAATCCTTATCGTATTCCCTTGCCCAACTTTTATAATGCAGTTTTAGTTTTGCTGGATTTTTTTCTGTATAAACAATTTTAAGCCATTTTTTTGCCATTAGAGTTCTTAGTCCTTTTTATATTTATGCAAATAGTATAAAAATTAGTTATATATGTTAATAGGTGTTCCAAAAGAAATCAAACCTCAAGAAAATAGAGTAGGACTATCCGCTGATAGTGTAAAGATACTTGTTTCAGACGGCAATGAGGTAATTGTTGAAACAGGGGCAGGAATAGGTTCAGGCTTTACTGACGCTGACTACTCTTCTGCAGGCGCAAGCATTTGCAAAACTGCTGGAGAGGTTTTTGATATAAGCGAATTAATAATTAAAGTTAAAGAACCACAAAAACAAGAAGTTGAGCTTCTTAAAAAAAATCAACTATTATTTACCTATCTTCATTTAGCCGCTAATAAGGAACTTACCCTAGGGCTAATGAAATCTAGATCAACGTGTATTGCCTACGAGACTGTTACAGATGAGAATAATCGTCTACCATTACTCGCTCCAATGAGCGAAGTTGCAGGCAGAATTTCAATTCAAGCAGGAGCAAGATCATTAGAGATGACAAACAATGGCAGAGGAGTACTTTTATCAGGTGCAACTGGAGCTCCACCAGCAAATGTAGTAATTATTGGGTGTGGCGTAGTTGGATTTAATGCTGCATTAATTGCGCATGGAATGAAAGCAAATGTTATTTTAATTGATCAATCTCAACAGAGGCTTGATGAGTTAAAATCATTCTTCAATAATGAAGTTACAACTGTGATTTCAACTCCTCATAATATTAATGCAAATGTAAAAGATTGTGATTTATTGATAGGGGGTGTTCTTGTGCCAGGTGCATCAGCGCCAAAACTAGTTTCTGAAAGCTTAGTTTCAAAGATGAAACCAGGCTCTGCTCTTGTTGACGTAGCCATTGATCAGGGGGGATGCATTGAAACCAGCAAGCCAACAACTCATGCTGATCCAGTGTATGTTCTGCATAATGTTGTTCATTATTGTGTTACAAATATGCCTGGATGTGTACCTAGAACATCAACAATCAGCCTTAATCAAGCAACATTGCCATTCGTATCTAATTTAGCCAAAAATGGTCTCAATAAAGCTTTGAGTTCAAATAAGAATTTCTTAAATGGCCTAAATGTAATGGATGGCAACTGTACACAGCAAGATGTAGCTAAAGATCTTAATTTAGATTTTTGTATGCCTGAAAAGTTAATTGCTTAAATATCTTCAACAGCTTTACATAGATTTGTTAATTTTTTTATTGCCAACTCTCGTGATAGATAGCCAAGACCGCAATCAGGAGCAGCTATAAGTCTTTCTTTATCAATATGGTTAAGGCAATCTAAAGCTCTAGATCTAATCATATCAATATCTTCAATTTGACTTGAGGCTATTTTCAAAAGACCAAATACAATTTTTTTTGTTTTGTATTTTTCTAATAATTTTAAATCATTATATCGATGTGCATCTTCAATTGAAACTGTATCAATACAACTTGCTTCTAATGAGTCAGCCAAATCAAAATAGCTAGATAGAGGAGCCTTTGGGTAATCAACTGAATCTATTTTATCAGGATAGCCACAACAAATGTGCACGATTTTATCACAATTGTTAATGCCGTGAAAGCAGCGTTCAATATTATCAATCCCAAATTCTAGCGCTTCTTTTGATTTTCTTGCAAATAGTGGTTCATCAATTTGAACATATCTGCAGCCAGCATCAACAAGATTTTTAATTTCTTTATTGATTACTTCACCTAGGTCGAAGCACATCTTCTTTTCTTCATGGTAAAAGTTATCAGAAATAGTATCAGCAATAGTAAGGGGACCTGGTATTGTAGCTTTAATTGGCTTGTTTGAAACAGATTGATTAATTTTAAATTCTTTATCTAAAAAATAACCATTGAATTCAATTTTTTTTGTTACGGTAGGGAGCCAGCAGTTATAATTTCCAGTCCTTGCAGTTTTTTCAGTAAGTATTTCAAAGTCTATCCCTTTTAAATGCCTGCAATGATAGTGAATATAATTTTCTCTTCTAACCTCTCCATCAGTGACAATATCGATTCCACAAGCAATCTGATCATTAATGACTTGTTTTGATGCTTCATTTACGAGACTTTCA
>CACKXV010000021.1 GCA_902604225.1 uncultured Pelagibacteraceae bacterium
CATGTAAGTTGGATGCATGGGCATGCTAAATGCTGTAACTGAACCTAATGCCATTAAATATGAACCTCGATGATGGTAAACTACACCTTTAGGAAGGCCTGTAGTTCCAGATGTATAGTTAAGAGCAAGTGAGTCCCATTCATCTTCTGGCAAACTCCATTCAAAGTTTTCATCACCAGTTTTAAGGAACTCTTCATAATTTAGACTCCCGATATTTTCTCCAGCACCTTCTGGATGATTAGCAAGTTCATCATCAATATCTATAACTAAAGGTTTAGTTTTTATTTTGTTTAATACTTCCTTCATGGTTGGTGAAAGTTCATTATCGGTGATTACCACTTTTGCTTCTCCGTGCTCGAGAATATAAGAAATGGTATCTACATCTAATCTAATATTAATTGTATTAATTACTGCTCCAATCATCGGAATTCCATAATGGGCTTCATAAATTTCTGGAGTATTAAAGCACAAGACTGCAACTGTATCACCTTTACCAACACCTTTCTTTGTAAGAGCGCTAGCTAGCTGCTTACTTCGCTTAAAAGTATCTGACCATGTATAACTTTTAGAACCATGCACAATTGATTGTCTATTGGGATAAACTTCAGCTGATCTTTGCAAAAAACTTAATGGAGAAAGAGGCGTAAAGTTAGCGTAATTCTTATCTAAGTTAGTATTATACATGTCAGTCATTAGAATAATCCTTCAATTTCACCATCATCATTTAAGTGTATCGCATTTGCAGCAGGAATTCTAGGGAGACCAGGCATGGTCATGATTTTATCGCATACAACTACAAGAAATTCAGCTCCAGCAGCTAATCGTATTTCTCTAATTGGAACAATGTGATCCTTAGGCGCCCCGCGCAAATTCGGATCTGTTGAAAAACTGTATTGAGTTTTTGCAATACAAATAGGGTAATGGCCATAATTTTCCTGCAACTCATCAAATTGTGTTCTTATTTTTTGATCTGCGATAATATCTTTGGCTCCATAAATATCTTGTGCAATTTTCTTAACTTTATCCCACAGTTTCATTTCATCAGGATAAAGATGGTTAATTTTTGGATTTTCTTCTGTTGTCACATCTACAATGTGTTTAGCTAAGGTTTCCGCCCCAGCTCCGCCATTGCTCCAATGAGTGCAATTAAACGATTTAATGCCAAGGTCATCACAGCATTCACTAATTATTGAGAGTTCATTATCTGTATCGGTAATAAAATGATTAATAGCTACTGACACAGGAACTCCATATATTTTCATGTTTGAAATATGTTGTTGTAAGTTTGATAAGCCTTTCTTCAGAGCATCTAGATTTTCATTTTTCAGTTCCTTTTTATCCATACCACCATGCATTTTTAATGCTCTAACAGTAGCCACAATAACAATTGCAGAAGGATTTAAATTTCCTTTTCGGCATTTTATATCTAGAAATTTTTCTGCGCCAAGGTCTGCTCCAAATCCAGCTTCAGTTACTACATAATCGCTTAGTTTAAGTGCTGTTTGAGTTGCTATAAGTGAATTACAACCATGCGCAATGTTAGCAAAAGGACCACCATGAATGATTGCAGGATTTTCCTCTAATGTTTGAACAAGGTTTGGGAGGAAAGCATCTTTAAGTAGAGTTGTCATTGCTCCATCTGCATTTACGTCACGTGCTTTGATTTCTTTTTTGTCTCGTGTGTAACCAATGATAATATTGCCGAGTCTTTTTTGCAGATCACTTAGACTTGTTGATAAGCAAAAGATCGCCATTACCTCAGAAGCAACTGTAATATCAAACTTATCTTCTCTAGGAAAACCGTTCGCTATACCTCCAAGATTTATATTTGTATTTCGCAAAGCTCGGTCATTTAAATCTACAACTCGACCCCATACTATACGCCTTGTATCTATATTTAGATCATTTCCCCAATAAATGTGATTGTCTATCATAGAAGCAAGCAGGTTATGGGCAGATGTGATCGCATGAAAATCACCTGTGAAATGAAGATTAATCTTATCCATTGGGACCACTTGAGCATAGCCACCTCCAGCAGCTCCACCTTTAACGCCAAAACATGGACCCAAGCTTGGTTCTCTGAGACAAACCAATGACTGCTTTCCTATTTTATTAAGAGCATCATTTAATCCTACTGATGTAGTAGTTTTGCCTTCACCTGCAGGAGTTGGTGAAATGGCTGTAACTAATATCAATTTTCCATTTTTGTTTTGATTTTTCAATGTGTTGGTATCAATTTTTGCAATATGATGGCCAAACTTTTGAAGACTATCTTCCTCAAGTTTTAGTTTTGAGGCTACCTTTTCAATAGGTGCCATTTGATTTTTTCTTGCTATTTCAATGTCTGATAGAACATCCATTTGTTCACCTCTCAAATTTTAGTCTAGACAACTTAAGAATTTTAATTCGTGGAGTCTACAAAAATGTATTGTAATACACCTAAATTTTAAATAGATTTCTCACTAAGGAGACTCAAAGAACGTTGCAAAATTAAGCCAAGCAACGTTACTTAATAATCGCGTGGCTTAAGCGTAAACACTTAAAATTTTAATTATGGGAAATGTGAATTTTTCATTAGAGGTCACTACGCGGACCAACTTGTCTGAGCTACCTAAACTTAATGATATATATGTAACATTCTTGCCGGGTACAAGTTACAAGGACGTCATTGAACAGACAAAAGCTTTATCAAAATCAGGTTTTAACGCAATTCCTCACTTTCCAGCTAGATCAATAACTGATTTAGACATGCTGAAAGATTATGTAGGTCAAGTTAAAGAAGCTGGCGTTAAGCAAGTATTAATAATTGGAGGTGATAGAGATATTCTTGGCAATTATCATTGTTCACTTCAATTAATTGAAACGGGCTTATTCGATGGAATGAAAATTGGTATAGCAGGTCATCCCGAGGGATCTCCTAATATGAGCGATCAAGCAATAGATGAAGCAATGAAGTCTAAATCTTCGTTTGCAGATTATATTGTCACTCAATGGACTCAGGACACAAATGCATTGTCTGAATTTGTTAACGAAGCACCATTGCCCGTTCATGTCGGCCTTGCAGGACCAGCCTCAATGAAAACGTTAATAAAATTTGCTGGTTTTGTTGGATTAAAGAATACACTTAGCTTTGCTAAAAAAAATGCATCGAAAATTTTTGATTTATTGACGGTACAAACACCTCATGATGTAATTCAAGAATTAAAAGGAAATGTAGATAATTTTCACATTTATGCATTTGGTGGAATAAAAAAAACAAGTGAATGGTTACAAAAGGAGAACTACTATGTCTAAAAAATTAGAACACAATACTACAGTTGATCAAAGTGATCGACATGTGCCTTACAATTTACGTCAAAGTGGACCAACCAAAGTTGAAATGCTGATTTCTACGAGAGTCAGAAAATCACCTTATTGGCATAAATCAATGGAAGCTGGTTGCTGGAGAGCAACAGTTTACAATCGCATTTATCATCCTCGAGGATATGTAAAGCCAGAAGATGGTGGAGCAATGGTTGAATATGAAGCAATCAAAAACCATGTTACTATGTGGAATGTTGCTGTTGAAAGACAGATATGTGTAAAAGGACCTGATGCGGAGAAATTTACAGATTATGTCATCACTAGAGATGCAACAAAAATCTCACCTTTAAGAGCAAGATATGTAATTCTCTGCAATTATAAGGGTGGCGTTTTAAATGATCCAATACTTCTAAGAATTGCTAAGGATGAATTCTGGTTTAGTCTTTCTGATTCAGACATTGGCCTTTATTTGCAAGGTGTAAATGCAGATAAAAGGTTTGATGTAGAGATTGACGAAATTGATGCATGTCCTGTTCAAATTCAGGGTCCAAAAGCTATTGCATTAATGAAAGACCTTGTTGGAGATCAAGTTGATCTTGATAACATTCCATTCTATGGACTAGCTGAAGTTACTGTGGGAGGTAGAAGTTGTGTAATTTCACAAACAGGTTTCTCAGGCGAGTCTGGCTATGAAATTTATTTAAGAAATGCAACTCTATACGCAGATGATATGTGGGATGCGGTCCTTGAAGCAGGAAAAAAACACAACTTGATGGTTATTGCGCCTGCGCACCACAGAAGGATCCAAGCAGGTATACTGTCCTGGGGCCAAGACTTAGATCATGAACATAACCCATTTCAGTGTAACCTTGGCTACCAAGTTTCTCTATCTGGTAAAGGAGAATGGGATAAGAAAGGTGACTATGTTGGAAAACAAGCACTAGAAAAGATGAAGTCTGACTTGAAGGATGGCCATAAGCCTTACAAATTACAATTAGTTGGGTTTGAAATCGGAGGAAAGCCAATTGATGAGTATGCCCCAGACTTCTGGCTTGTATCTCCTGGAGAAGGCGGAGACCCATGTGGGTTCATTACTTCCCCTTGGTACCACCCAGAAAAAGGAAAAAATATTGCTATGGGATATATTCCATTCGATGGTGCACTCAATGCCAATGGTTTTCCAAAATGGGAATTGGGTAAAAAGTTTAAAGTTCATTTGCCAGATATTTATGCTGATGAACCAGGTGTACCTGTAGATGCAGTAACTGTAGATATACCATTTACTCAGTCTTTCAACGCAAACACCAGAGAAGTAGTCAAAGGTTAATTCTATTTTGTTTCAGTGCCTGAACAATCAGGCGCTGGAGCTTCAGGATTTATGTTGAACATAAAGTTGGTGATAACAAACTTTGCCGTTCTTTTCGATAAAGTCCTGGTGATATTCTTCTGCAGGATAAAACTTAACAGTCTCTCTTAATTCCGTTACGACCTTCCCTTGATGTTCACCTGATTCATCGATTTGCTTTATTTTTTCTTCAGCAATAGTTTTTTCATTTTCTGAATTGTAGAATATTACAGATTTATATTGTTCACCAATATCTGGACCTTGACGGTTAAATTGAGTGGGATCGTGTATAAAGAAAAATTTATCTAGAAGTACTTCATATGTAGTTTCTGAGTCATCATATTCAATTTCAACAACTTCAATATGACCCGTGGTTCCAGTGCAAATGCTTTCATATGTAGGATTATCCGTATGCCCACCCGCATATCCTGATATTACTTTTTTGACGCCTGGAATTTCTTCAAAGAGCACTTCAACTCCCCAAAAACACCCAGCTCCTAAAACTAATTTTGAATTCATTACTTAACATAAAAGTTTTTTTATATATGTTAAAGGTCAAAATTAATTATATTCCAAATAAACTTAATACTTGCAATGGAAACAGAGATAAACATTGGCAAACTTTCTAGTGTGAAGATTTGGGTTACTGACAAGCATAAAAGCAAAGACGATTGGTCTAGGAGCAAAAAGTTTATCATTATAAAAATAACAACCCATGAAGGAGTTGAAGGGTGGGGGGAAGCATTCTCTATTCATCTTAGAGAAAAGGCAATTGTAACAATAATAATCGAGTTGTTTAAAGAAATATCAAAAATCGAAAACTTATCAATAAACTCATTATATAATGAAATATCTTTACTCAGTGATGGTCATAAAGGACTAGATTTTAGCTCTGCAACAAGTGCAATTGAAATTGCAGTATGGGATATAGCTGGCAAATTGAAAAATCTCCCTCTGAACTGCTTATTAACAGATAATCCTAAGCCCGATGTATCCACCTATGTTACCTGTTGGAGTGATTTAAAAAAGGATGAAGAAGATTACTTTGACCAAGTAGGAAAATATTTTGAAAAAAAATATGGAGGTATAAAAATTTATCCGTTATTTGAAAATACTTCAAACTCAGTCAAGTTTGTTGAGAGAGTAAGAGAAATAGTAGGAATGCAATATCCTCTTATGCTAGATTTAGCCATACCCAAAGATTTAGAAAAAACAAAAACCTTTTTAAAAGAAGTATCTTTTTTAGAGCCTTATTGGATTGAAGAGCCAGTTGATGGAGAATGTATCAGCCTTCTCAATGAAATAAAAAATAGTTTTGATATGAAAGTTGTAACAGGCGAAAAACAGTGTGGCTTTTCCCATTTTAAAGAAATTATAAAGAAGGATGCGGCAGATATACTTAATCCTGATATTTCAGGAATAGGTGGAATAATAGATATGATCAAAGTTTCAAAAGAGGCTTTGAATAATAATATTTCTATTTCTCCCCACTGTTGGAATTCTATGTCAGTGTCTGCATCTGCTATGCTTCATGTCTGTTCAAGCATACCCAATTCTGAAAGAGCAGAATTATTTCCGGATTACATTGATTTCTCAAAAGAATTTTGTGAATTATCTTTTAACATTTCAGGAGATAAGGCAATTCTTAATCAGTCTTCTGGACTTGGCATGGTAATTCATGAAGAGATTTTATCAAAGTTAAGTAACTATACTATGGATGAAAAAAATTAATGACTGAAGCAAACTATCTTTTTGATAAAATCTTTAAACCTAATGAAACTAAAGAAAAAATTTTTTTAATAAATGAGAGTAAAAAGTTAACCTACATAGAATTTCATGAAGTAGTTAATAAAATCTCTAATTATCTAATAGAGATTGATTTATCTCCAGGTGACCGCGTTGCTGTCCAAGCAGAAAAAAACATTATTCAATTAGCATTATATGTTGCTACCATCAAAGCTGGTGGCGTATATCTACCGCTTAATACAGGATATACTCTCAATGAGTTAGAATATTTTTTTGATAATGCAAAACCTAAGGTGATTGTTGTTGATGATAAAATCCAAAGCAAAATAGATAGCATTGCAAGCACTTCATCAGCTTCAATCCTAACATTAAATTTTGATGAAAGCGGCTCTCTTACCGAAAGAATTAAAAACTACTCAACAAAGTTTCACGCAATTGCTCGAAGTGAAAATGACTTAGCGGCTATTTTGTATACATCTGGAACTACTGGAAAATCAAAAGGGGCAATGTTGTCTCATAGAAATCTAGTATCAAATTCAGAAGTCCTCAGAGATGTTTGGAAATTCTCAGAAAATGATGCGCTTTTACATATGCTACCTATTTACCATACTCACGGACTTTTTGTTGCTTGCAATCTTCTTGCAATTGTTGGTGGTTCTATAATTTTTTTGGAAAAATTCGATGTTAAGGAAGCTTTATTTTGGATGAAAGATGCAACATCTATGATGGGGGTACCTACTTTTTATACCAGGTTACTTGCAAGTGATGAGTTAAATACTGATGCAACACAACACATTCGACTATTCATATCTGGCTCTGCGCCGTTACTATCCGAAACTCACATTGAATTTGAAAGACGAACTGGTAAGAAAATTCTTGAGAGATATGGAATGACTGAGACCAATATGAATACGTCAAATCCATATGATGGAGAGAGAAAAGCTGGAACAGTAGGTATCCCCTGCCTGGAGTAGAAATTAGAGTGGTTAATGAGGAGGGGCATTTAGTAGAACATGGCAAAATAGGAACTATTGAACTAAAGGGCGAAAACGTCTTCAGCGGATATTGGGGAATGAAAGAGAAAACAAAAGAAGCATTTAAGAAGGATGGTTTTTTTATAACAGGAGATTTAGCTAAAAGGGATGAAGATGGTTATTTAATTATTGTCGGTAGAGATAAGGATATGATAATAAGCGGTGGATTAAATGTTTACCCCAAGGAAATCGAGGATGTAATAAACGAAATGCCAAATATATTAGAATCGGCAGTTGTTGGAATACAACACCATGATTTTGGAGAGGCTGTTATTGCTGTGGTAGTATCAAGTGATAAAACATTAGCAGAGATTAAAGTATTGGATTTCCTGAAGATAAGATAGCAAAATATAAACAGCCCAAAAGAATTTTATTTCTGGATGAGTTACCAAGAAACACAATGGGTAAAGTACAAAAAAAAGTATTGAGAGAAAACTATTCGGATTTATTTAAGAATTAACTGAAATCCATTTATAAATTTCGTTTACAAACAAATCATCTTGGCTTGCATTTAATACACCAATTAGATTATGCTTATTTCTACCTCCGTTTATAGCTTTAACATCTATAATTTTTTTTGGACCGGACCATTCGTTGAAGATTTTCTCGACTCGTTCAAAGTTTACAACACGATCTCTCTTGTCATAAAAAATAAGCACTGGAACTTGTGCTAAATCATTTCTTATCTTAACAGCAGATAAGACTTTCCAGAATGCTCTTGGAAGTGAACTATCAAATTTATTAACCCAATAAGGACCCCATTCCTCATAAGAT
>CACKXV010000022.1 GCA_902604225.1 uncultured Pelagibacteraceae bacterium
GACATCGCATAGATATCACCTTTAATTGTTTCTTTGTGCTCTTCTAAATAACTCTCTGCAACAAATACTGAATTATTAATTACATTTTTAATCTTATCATTAAACCAATCATTGATACCAAGCTCTATTAAAACTAGGCCCAATACTCCAAGTAATATTGCAGGCGTAAGTGCGATAGAAATAAAATAAAGGGTGAATTTACTGTTCAAAGTACTAATTTTCTTTCTTCTCACTCTAAGAATAATTGGAAATATAATAAAACTTATTGACACTACTAAGGCTAAAATAAATAGAGATGAAATAACTATATAAGTATTTAAATATGGTAATGTCTCAATATTGTTTGATCTTTGAATAATTAGTGTAATGCTTGAAAGTATAATGAAAATAAATGAAAGTATGATTAGTAATAAATTTCTAAAATTAAAAAAATTAAAACTATTTATTTGTTTATTCATTGATAATTTAAGTTTAAGTACTAAAGTTAAAATATATTAAGTTAGAGATATGAAAATTGTTTGTATAGTTCTTGGATCAGGTTCTAGCAAAAGGTTTGGAAATAATCAGTCAAAGCTTTTTTATAAAGTTAAAAATCATTCAGTTATTGAACATACTCTCAAAAATATATCAAAATCATTTAGCAAGGACTGTTTATATATTACAATTCCTAAAAAAATAACCAAAAAAGAGAAAAGTGTTTTGTCCAAATATACTGAAAATGCTTTAATTTTAGGAGGTTCAACTCGTTTAAAAAGTCTAATGAGAGCTTTAAATTGCATTGATACGGCTAAATATAAATATTTAATGGTACATGACGCTGCAAGGCCCAATACATCTGTAGCATTAGTAACAAAGCTAATCGATAATATTAAAAAAAACAAATACGATGCGGTTGTTCCTGCTCTTCAAATTATAGATACATTAAAAAAAGATAATAAAACTGTTAATCGTAATTTATATAAAACAACACAGACTCCTCAGGTATTTAAAATGAAAGAGTTTTTGAGTTTCAGTAACAAAATAAATACTGTTATGACTGATGATGTTCAATTAATTGAAAATAGAAAACATGTAAAAATTAAATACATAGATGGTGATTATGAAAACTTAAAAATTACAGCAAAAAATGACATTAATTTATTCAAAAAATATATATTTCATAGGACAAAAATAGGAAATGGCTTTGATATACATAAACTTGGCAAAGGTAATTATCTATCGATTGGAGGAATAAAAATAAAATCTAATTATAAAGCTATAGGACATTCTGATGGAGATGTAGTACTTCATTCACTAATTGATGCCCTGCTTGGGGCTAATGCTAAAGGTGATATTGGAAAATTCTTTCCTCCATTAAAAAAATATAAAAATATCTCATCTATTGAATTATTGAATAAAATTAAAAATAAAATAGATCTAAATAACTCAGTAATTATAAATTTAGATATTACAATTATCTGTCAGAAAATTAGATTAGAAAAATATAAAGCTCCAATTAAAAATAATTTATCTAAATTGTTAAAATGTAATAAAAATTTAATTAACATTAAAGGTAAAACAGCTGACAAAATTGGTATCTTTGGAAAATCTGAAGCTGTAGGTTGCTGGACAACAATAAGCCTAATAAATTAATGAAAAATTTCTCTAAATATTTTGCCACACTGTTTGGTATTGGTTTTATATCTCTTGCGCCAGGTACATTTGGGTCATTGTTTGCAATCCTTATTTGGTATGTTTTTATTGATTTGTTCTCTATTTTTTATTTCATAGTTTTATTTTTATTCGTTTTATGTGTTTCGTTTTATTTCACAGATGTCTATCTTGATAATTATAAAAAAAAAGATCCCTCTGAGGTAATTGTAGACGAGTTTTTGGGTCAATCGATACCGTTATTATTTATAGTGAATTTTAATATATATGAAGTTTTGATTGCATTTGTTACATTTAGATTTTTTGATATATATAAAATTTATCCAATAAACAAAATGGAAGACTTAAAGGGATCGTATGGCGTAATATTAGATGATATTGTTGCCGGAATATATTCATTAATTATTCTAATGTTATATAAGATATTGATGCTGCTATGACTTCAGATTTATCAAAAATAAAAAACATACGATTAAAAAAGAAATTTACAATATCCTTAGCTGAGTCCTGCACAGGAGGCATGATAAGTAAATATTTAACAAGCATTAATGGTTCCTCCCTCTTTTTTAATGGAGCCTGTATTTCATATTCAAATCAAATGAAAATAAGATTATTAAAAGTTCCAAAGAATACGATTATAAATTATGGAGCTGTTAGTCACCAAACTGCTCTTGCGATGGTTAAAGGGCTTAAAATAATAACAGATAGTGAAATTCTTCTATCCGTTACTGGGGTCGCAGGACCAAGCGGCGGCACTTTAAGAACACCTGTTGGATGTGTATTTTTTGGTATTGGTTCGAAAATTAATAAGAAATATACATTTAAAACTGCAAAAAAAATATTTCATGAAAAAACAAGACATGCTATTCAAAAAAAGAGCACAGAATATGCGATGTATTTAATATTGAAAGAATTAAAGAAGATTTAATATATCTCTTTTGCGCGGTCAATAAATGCGCTAACCATTCTTTGAAATGCCAAGTTGAAAAATTTTTTCATCAATAAATCCAATAAAGAAAGATTTAATTCGAAATCAATCATAAATTCAATTTCAGAATTATTCTCATCAATATCGGCAAATTTCCATTCATTAGTAAGATATTTAAAAGGACCATCAAGGTTTTTGACATTTATAAATGATTTATCTATTGCCAGCTTCACCTCACTTCTATAGGTATAAACAAATTGATCATATCCAATCTCTAAATCTGCAGTAACTAGCTCATAGTCATCAAATCTCTCTCTACTAATAATTTTAGAGTCATTGCACCAAGGAAGAAATTCCTTATATTCGTCAATATTTGAAACTAGTTCAAACATCTGATCTTTCGTGTATGCAACTAGTTGCTTTTCTTCCTGCTTAGGCACCTGAATGTAAATTTTTTAATTTATTAAAATCACTCTCTGCGTGATAAGATGATCTAGTAAAAGGGGAAGATGATACAATTTTAAACCCTTTATTTAACGCCTCATCTTGAATGCGTATAAAATAATCTGGATTATGATATTTAATTACAGGATGATGATTTAATGTCGGTCTTAGATACTGACCAATAGTAATAAAATCTACATCCTGTTCTCTTAAATCGTCCATCAAAACTCTTATTTCGTCATACTTTTCACCAAGACCAATCATTATTCCAGATTTAGTAAATATAGAAGGTTTCAAAAGTTTAACTTCTCGAAGTATTTTCAAAGAATGACGATAATCTGCACCAGGACGAACTTCCTTATAAAGTCTTTTTATTGTTTCTAGATTGTGATTAAACACATCAATTTCTGTTTTTGCTATAATTCCCATTGATGAATCTTTCCCCCTAAAATCTGGAGTAAGAATTTCAACAGTTGTATTTGGAGATTTTTCTTTAATTTTTTTTATTGTATTTGCAAAGTGCTGTGCTCCACCATCATTTAGATCATCTCTATCAACAGAGGTAATAACTACATGTTTTAGCTCCAGTCTCTTAACAGTACTTGCAACTCTTGCTGGCTCTAATATATCAACCTTGTTTGGTTTTCCTGTTTTAATATTACAGAAACTACATGATCGAGTACATACGTCTCCTAAGATCATAACAGTTGCATGTTTCTTTTCCCAACATTCCGACAAATTTGGACACATTGCCTCCTCACAAACTGTAACTATCTTATTTTCTTTTAAGGTATTCTTAGTTTGATTGATTTTGTTTGACGGAATAGATACCTTAATCCAGTCAGGTTTGATTGGACTTTTAAAATCAGAAAATTTTTTTCTTAGTAATGCTTTAGAAATTTGATTATCCATTGTTCTTTATTAATAAATAAAGACAATTTGCCTATATTTCAAGTGATACTACTTATCAAAAAATACAATATATTCGTTTGATTTTCCGTAGCCTAAAACATTACGTATCTGTTCGTCAACCAGGTCACTATTGGAACTTAGATTTTGAAGAGAAGAGATCTTAATTTGAAGTAGGTTATTATTCGTCTTTAAAGAACTAATTTTTCCTTCGAGTGCTATAATTTCACTATCTAACCTAGCATGGGATAAGAGGCCATTATTTCCATCGAATATATTAAATGAAAGATATATAATTATTAATGGAAAGAAAAAATATGGGTAATACTTTTTAATTCTTTCCTTTAAATTAAGAACTCTATTCATGAATTATAAAGAATCATAATTCACGAATCATGACAATTCTATTAGATCAAAAATCCTTGAAAAAATGTAAAAATTAAGTTTTGGACTCTTTTTGTTCTAATTACCTATTAAAATATCAATAGAACTTATTGTTTTTTATGGATTTTTTTAAGTCAAAATTTTCTTCTATTCTTAATAATTGATTAAATTTTGCAATTCTTTCCGACCTGGACATAGAGCCTGTCTTAATTTGCCCAGAATTAGTAGCAACCGCTAAATCGGATATGAAGGTATTTTCTGTTTCTCCGGATCTATGAGAAATAACGGTTTCGTATCCATTAGATTGTGCAAGTTCAATTGCATCCATAGTTTCAGTTAATGTACCTATTTGGTTAGGTTTTATTAAGACAGCATTTGCAGCTCCTCTTTCAATGCCTTTATTAATTAGATTTAAATTAGTAGCAAACAGATCGTCACCAACAATTTGGATACTGTCTCCAAATAATTTGGTAAATTTTGTCCAAGAATTCCAATCATCTTCCGAGAAAGGATCCTCTAATGAAATAATTGAATATTTTTTACATAAATTAATTAAAAATTTTGAGAATTCATCACTTGTAAATGGCTTAATCTTACTTTCTAGCTTATATTTTCTATTTTTATAAAATTCTGATGCAGCGACATCCAAACCAAGCATAAAATCTTTGCCAAGTTTATATCCCGCTTTTAGAACTGCTTCTTTAATAAGTTTACATGCGTCTTCCTCGTTTTTTAAATTAGGTGAAAAACCACCCTCGTCACCTACAGCTGTAGAAAGACCTTTTTTTTCTAGTATCTGTTTTAGAGTATGGAAAACTTCAGATGATTTTCTTAAACAGTTGCTAAATGTTTGTTCATTTATAGGAATAATCATGAATTCTTGAAATGTAAGATTATTATTTGCATGTGCACCACCATTAATGACATTTAACATCGGTACTGGCATTTTAAACGTTTTGGATCCTCCAAGATATTTATAAAGAGGCAGCTTTAATAATTTAGCGGCAGCATCTGCCACAGCCAGCGAAACACTTAATAAAGCATTAGCACCTAATTTGCTTTTATTTTTACTTCCATCTAATTCTATCATTGTTCGATCAATTTTGTTTTGATCCAGAGAGTCGAGGCCAGAAATGGTGTCAAAAATTATTACATTTATATTTTCTACAGCTTTTAAAACAGATCGACCATGATATGATTTTTTATTATCTCTTAATTCAAATGCTTCGTATTTACCCGTTGATGCACCAGAAGGAACACTAGCCCGCCCCATTGTACCATCTTGCAAATAAACATCTGTTTCAACGGTAGGATTGCCCCTGCTATCAAAAATTTGTCTCGCTATTACATTTTTAATTTTAGACATAGAAATAACGTTATTAATTAAGTATTTATTTAGTTTTCTTTAACTAAATTGTCAATTTGAATAAGTTTAGAGACTAATTTCTCTAAATCTTCTAATTTTACCATATTTGGTCCATCTGAAGGTGCAGCATCTGGATTATCGTGAGTTTCCATAAATACTGAGGATACCCCAACGGCGACTGCTGCTTTTGCTAACGTAGGTACAAATTTTCTATCTCCCCCACTTCTATCACCTTTTCCACCTGGACTTTGAACTGAGTGTGTCGCATCAAAAACAACCGGAAAACCAATTTCTTCTTTCATTAAATGCAATGATTTCATATCTGAAACGAGAGTATTATAACCAAACGAAACACCACGCTCAGTTAATAATATTTTATTATTCCCGCTATCACTGACTTTTTTAGCCACATTAACCATATCCATTGGAGCAAGAAATTGTCCTTTTTTTATATTTATTACTTTATTAGTTTTTGCTGCGCCTATCAAAAGATCAGTCTGCCTGCATAGAAATGCAGGGATCTGTAAAATATCTACATGATCTTTAATTTTATCACAATCATCAATATTATGAATATCAGTCAATATATGAATTCCATATTCACTTCTTAACTTATTAAATATTTCTATGGATTGATCGATACCTAATCCTCTTTCAGAATTGATACTTGTTCTATTGGCTTTATCAAAGGAAGTCTTGTAAACAAAATCAATTTTTAATCTAGACGTTATTTCCAGTAATGATTCTGTCATCATTTTTGCGTGTTCGTATGATTCAAGTACACAAGGACCTGCTATCAAGACTAACTTCTTTTCATTACTAAATACGGTATTGCCTAAATCTACACTTTTTTGCATTTTACGTTTTATTCTTTGCAGCTTCGATAAATGATTTAAATAATGGATGTGGATCAAATGGTTTTGATTTAAGTTCAGGATGAAATTGAACACCTATAAACCATGGGTGATCTTTTAATTCCACTATTTCAGGCAATAAGCCGTCTGGGGAATAACCCGAGAAGTGAACCCCATTGCTTTCAAAATCTTTAGCGTAATTATTATTAACTTCATACCTGTGTCTGTGTCTCTCACTAATCAATTCTGTATCATATATTTCTCTAACTTTTGAATTATTTTTCAATTTTGCCTCATAAGCTCCTAATCTCATTGTTCCGCCTAAATCACTATCTTTCGTTCTCTTTTCAGTGGTGTTATCTACATTAGACCACTCAGTCATTAATCCAACAATAGACTCTTTGCAGTCAGCGAATTCGCTCGAATTTGCATCTTTTATTCCAAGTATATTTCTTGCCATTTCTATCACAGCTAATTGCATTCCAAAACAAATACCAAAATAAGGAATTTTATTTTCTCTTGCATATTTAATTGCTTTTATTTTACCTTCTGCTCCTCTCTCACCAAACCCACCGGGAACTAAGATGCCATGACAATTATTAAGCTTATTTTTAATATTGGAATCATTTAAT
>CACKXV010000023.1 GCA_902604225.1 uncultured Pelagibacteraceae bacterium
AGGTTTTATTTTGTCTTCATTAACTAACAGGTAACTGTATCCAAAATAACCAAACCGTTCAGGATCCTCAGTTAATTTTTGAACTATCAATGCATCATTTTCACCCGCTTCAATAACACGACCATCTTCTCTTGATATCCTACATTTCTTTTTTGCCTTTTCGCCAAGTTCTGACCACATATCATAGGCTCCCGCGGCTTTGCATCCTTTAACCATAATTAGAGAATCCCATGCATCTCTTGTTCCTGAAGTGGGAGGAGCTACAAGGACTTCAATTTTATGATCAGGAAGACTTGGATCTATCTCGCTCCATTTCTGAAAAGGGTTTTTAACAAATTGACCATTGACTGGAACTTCGTCTGCAAGAGCTAAGTATAATTGCTCTTGATTAAAGTCTGCATTGGAAGCTTCCAAACTGTGAGCTAGTGTTAAACCATCATTTCCGATTACAATTTCAATTATTTCGGTAACGCCATTTTTCTTGCAAAGCTCTATTTCACCTTCTTTTATTTCTCTGGAAGCATTGGTAATGTCAGGATGGTTAACGCCAACACCTGCACAAAAGAGTTTCATTCCACCCCCTGTTCCTGTACTTTCAATTACTGGCGTTTTAAAGCCTGATTTACCAAATCGTTCAGCAACAATTGTTGCATAAGGGTAAACAGTTGAAGAGCCAACTATCTTTATTTGATCTCGTGCATATGAGGTGCCAAATAAAGAACCAAAGGCAATTAATGTTGCAATCAAAATTTTTAATAAATTCATTTATGTCTCCTCTTTTAAGTAATTTTTTGACTCATTAAAAATTACTGGATGGAAGTTACAAATGTATTAAAAGAATGTTACAAAATTATTACACTGTTGGATTTATAACTGATTGATTTTATTTAATATTCTTATGATATTGGCGCCTCTGGTAACTGGATTGTAAATACACTTCCCTTGTTAAGCGTACTTGATATTTCAATATTGCCACGATGCTTGTTTAAAATGTGTTTAACAATAGTTAATCCAAGGCCAGTTCCCTCTATCGCTTTTGATCGAGATTTATCAACTCTAAAAAAACGCTCTGTCAGTCTATGAATGTATTTTTCAGGAATGCCATCACTTTGATCTTTTATTTCAACTTCAATAATATTTTTTCTAAATAATGAAGTGTTATGGTCTTCGTTATTTTTAGTTTTTTGAATACTTACGTTAATTTCAGAGTTTTCGTGACCATACTTAAATGAATTCTCAAGCAAATTTGAAAAAAGTTGTATTAGTTCATCTTCATTTCCAAGTATATGGTGATCATTTGAGTTTGTATTAATCTCAATCGTCATATTTTTTGATGTGAGTTTTTTTGCAAGGTTTTTTTGCACACGTTCGACACATTTATTTAAATTTATTTTTGAAGTTGGATGAATGTGTTCATTACTCTCAATTTTGGAAACAATTAATAAATCATCAATCAATCGATCCATACGATTTGCTTCATCATTGATTATTTCCATAAACTCATCCTTAGACTTTTTATCATCTTTTGCAGTTGTACGGATAGTCTCAATAAATCCAATAATTGTAGAGAGAGGTGTCTTAAGTTCATGGCTAACATTAGCCACAAAAGATGTTTTAACTTTTTCTATATTTCTTTGAATTGATACATTTTTTAATATTATATAAATTAAATTATCTTCCTCTTTGCTCTTGCTGGGATAAATACTAACGTCAAAATTAAGTTCTCCCGATTGATCTGAAATATTTTTATTAATTATAAAATCTGTTGTTGATTCTATATTCTTATCAATTGTCTGTTCAAGGCTTTCAAGGATTTTAGGGTCTCTTATAAGGTTGGTAATGATTTGTGACGTAAAATCGTTTTCAAATATCTCAATAGAATAATCATTTTGAAAGATAATTTTTTTATCCCGGTCAGTGATAATTACAGCGTCATCTAATTTATTCAGAATATTAAATAAATTCTCGTTTTCGATCATATTTACTTAATCAATTAAAAACTTGTCTGTTTATAACTGTTTAAGTATTTAAATGGAAGGTAAATGGCAGTGAATAAGATTACTGTAATCAATGCTAGATATGGAATATGCCATGGTGGAGCTGGAAAAAAATCCAACAACGTGTTGGCTGCCGGAGTGATCATTAAATACCAGTAATTGACATCAGCAAAATAACTAACGAGATAAAGGTTTAGCAAGTAAATCAATGGCAATAAGGAAACAGCAAAAACTAAGACTCTAATTACTGAACTCCAGGTCAATTCCACTTTGGTACAGATGCATACATAAAATACAGTCATAAAAAGCAATCCATGACCAAAGTAATATGTAATGAATTCAGCATCTGGATAGGTATAATCAACATCAGGTGTTACCATAGCTAGCAGATTTCCAGTTAGTCCAAAAAAGTACGCAACTTCAAAAAAGAATTTAATTTTAGAGAAAATATAAATTCCCATCGATAATGCTGCGATATGACATATGTGTATTGGAAAAACCTCATAAACAGAATGGTCATAAAAAACAACCCTGTAAAAAGGTTTTGCTAATTCATGGATAATTAACACAGCTCCTAAAATGATTAAGATTATTTCAGTAATTGATTTATTGTTAATCAGTCTTACCAATGCAGGAAATAGAAATGAAATTGCAAAAATTGATGTAATTGAAATTAGATGATGAAAACCAAATAATGTAAATTCTGACGTCATATCTTTAATAGATTCAGGACTTTAAACTATTCTAAATAATAAATTGAAATCAATAAATAAGTATAAGAATTAAAATAATTCAC
The DNA here is from genome assembly GCA_902604225.1 of uncultured Pelagibacteraceae bacterium. Taxonomy (GTDB): domain Bacteria; phylum Pseudomonadota; class Alphaproteobacteria; order Pelagibacterales; family AG-422-B15; genus CACNXQ01. The sequence goes on from CACKXV010000023.1 coordinate 2,794, forward strand.
ATTTTTGAAACATTTAAATGTGTTATTTAATGTATTGTTTAGTAGCTATGATCTATTTTTTTTAAAAATGAAGAATGGTCTAACCTAAGTAATATTGACGGCCCATTTAATGCTTCATCTGGTGTGCGGTGCAATATGCCTTCACGAAAGCCTCTGAACACTGCAACATCCCATTGACGTATGTGTCTTAAGGCTGATGTATCTTTTACTATATGCTCATTAGGCTCACCGCTTTCAAAAGCAGTTCTATCTGCAGCCATATCAGGTATCCACTCAGTCCCTCTCCCAGCATAAGTTACAAGCAACCGTTTTGGAACATTGTCTACATGGTATCGACTGCATCCACGCTTAGTACCAAGCCAAAACGCAACATCTTTAATATTTTCAAGTTCACAAAATGACTTGCATACGTCTTCCATGTCACTAAGCCATTGTTTGAAAAATTCATTGGCTCTCAAGTCTGGAGAAAGAGTTTTTTCAAGCAGTTTTGCTATATCTGATTTTGCAAAGAGTTTACGGACAGCTCCTGATACTTGAAAAGGTTTCTTCATTAATTCATTGAAGAACTCATCCCCACCAGTAAGGGCATTTCTCTCTACAATCCCTAGCTTGTATTGAGACTTATTGAAGTTTTTTAGAGACTCAAGATTGTCAGTTAAAAAAATTCCCTCTGGATTTCTCATTAACTGTCTTATCTTAATTAACTCCTAACAACTCTCTAATGATGATGCTATATCGCCTATAAGATCAAAATAGAGATCTTTTCCAGGCTCTAATTCAGCGCCCAGTGGATCTATAACAGCTGCCTTCACGCCTGTGTCACTTGCAATTGTCTCAGCAATCGTTGGATTAAACTGAGGCTCAGAGAATAAGCAATTAACACCCTCGTGTTCAATGACCTCTCTAATGTCAGCAAGTTGTTTTGCACCTGGCAATACTTCAGGGTTTACTGTGAGTGCGCCGATTACTTCGACGCCAAAGCGTTGCTCAAAATATTGATAAGCATCATGGAATACAACATAGGTAGCATCCTTATTAACCTTGCCTCTTGTATCATTTATAAGTTGATCAAGTTCATTCAGAGCTTTGGATGCATTTGCTTCATATTTTGATGCATTTGCAGGATCAATTTCTGACATTTCTTTTGCAGCTATTAGAACAATAGTTTTTGCAATTTCAGGATCTAACCAGAAGTGAATATCAAATTCACCATGATGATGACCGTCATGATGTGCGTGCTCGTCATGTTCATCGCCATGCTCTTCATGTTCGTCGCCATGTTCTTCGTGTTCGTCATGCTCATCATGTTCGTCATGCTCATCATGTTCGTCATGCTCATCATGCTCATCATGTTCGTCGTGTTCGTCGTGTTCGTCATGCTCATCATGTTCGTCATGCTCATCGCCATGATCGTCGTGATCGTCGTGATCATCAAATACATTTTTTTCCCTAAATTTTAGCAATTCAATATCTTCGGACTCCATTAATGTGACTTGCTTTGCGTCCTTTGCAATGGATTCAAGGGGTGTTTCTAAAAAAGACTCTAAGTCCTCGCCAATCCAAAACACTATATCTGCATCTTGGAGCATTGTCGCATGAGAAGGCTTTAATTGAAATGTATGGGGAGATGCATTCCCGTCAACTAATAAACCTGGTGTTCCTACTCCGTCCATTACATAACTAATCAATGAATGTATTGGCTTAATTGACGCTACAACTTTTGTTTCAGCTTTAGCGTAAGAAATAAACGTTAAAAGAGAAATACTAGATAAGATTAATCCAAATTTAAGTTGTAATTTCATAGATATATTGCTTTCATTATGGTTTGAGTATAGCGTTATATTATAACATAAAAATTTATCAAGTATTTTCTCATGAGTAATAACGAAGTTTTAGTTAAGGTATCAAACGCTGGTCTCTATAAAAATGGTAAATGGCTCGTTAAAAATGTCAGCTTAAACATCAACAGAGGTAAAATTGTCACCTTGATAGGACCCAACGGATCAGGAAAGACGACTACGGCAAAGATAGCGCTTGGATTATATAAAAATATTGAAGGCTCAGTTGAAAGATTAACAAATAAAATTTCTTATGTGCCTCAAAAAGTTTCAATTGATTGGACCTTGCCAGTTAGAGTACTGGATTTTATGATTCTTACTCAAGATCTTGAAGAAAAAGAAATAACCGATGCGTTAATTTTGACAGGCGTTGAAAAACTTAAACATAGCAATCTCCGAGACCTATCTGGTGGTGAATTTCAACGAGTACTACTTGCCAGAGCTATTGCAAAAAAACCAGAATTATTAGTACTTGATGAACCTGTTCAAGGAGTAGACTTCACTGGTGAAGTTGCCCTGTATGGCTTAATTAAAAAAATTTCTGAAACATTAAAATGTGGGATACTACTTATATCACACGATCTTCATGTTGTTATGTCTGCCACCGATCATGTGGTTTGTCTCAATGGGCACGTATGTTGCTCTGGATCTCCTGTAGATGTTGCTCAAAATAAAGAATATAAAGAGCTCTTTGGTGAAAAGTCTTCTCAACTTCTATCCATATATGAACATGAACATGATCATGTTCATTCATCAGATGGAAAAATAGTTAAGGATATAAATTAAAATGTTCGATGATTTTTTCATTCGAGCGATAGTGGCTGGTGTTGGAATTGCTTTAGTAACAGGGCCACTAGGGTGTTTTGTTGTCTGGAGACGCTTATCCTTTTTTGGTGATACATTAGCTCATTCTGCATTACTCGGAGTGTTAATTTCAATATCGCTTGATGTTAATGTTTCATTAACAATATTTATAGTTTCATCTTTAGTGGCGATGCTTTTGCTTAGATTGGAAAAAACTACAAACTTAGCAGGTGACTCATTGCTTGGTTTAATATCCCACTCTTCCCTAGCTATAGGACTCGTGATACTTGGCTTTCTCTCTTTCATTAGATTTGATGTAATGGGAGTGTTGTTTGGTGATATTTTATCAGTAAATACGAATGACTTGCTTATTATATGGATTGGTGGAGCACTAATTTTACTTGTTTTATGGTATATCTGGAAACCACTATTTGCATCAACAGTTAATTATGAACTTGCAGAGGCAGAGGGTATGAGGCCAGAAAGAGTAAATGCAATATTTACTGTTTTACTTGCCGCACTTATTGCAATCTCGATTAAAATGATAGGGGTTTTACTCATTACAGGTCTTTTGATAATACCAACAGCAATGGCTCGTAATCTGTCTAACAATCCTAAACAAATGGTAATATTGTCTGTTATAGGTGGATTGCTCTCCGTCTTTATTGGATTATATACTTCATTTGAGATAAATACTGCTTCAGGACCAACAATTGTTGTAGTTGCTCTAATTTTATTTATCCTTTCACTTACAAGAATCACTAAAAATACTCATGGCCTTAAGAAATAAAGAATTATCTAAAAATCAAAAAATTGTATTGGATTATATCCAGAAATGTAAAAAACCTGTGAAGGCATATTCTATTTTATCCAATGTTAATAAAAAGGGTTTGAAAGCTCCTCCTCAAGTATATAGAGCTTTAGATAAGCTAATTGAAATTGGTGAAGTTCATAAAATTGAAAGTCAAAATTCTTATATCGCCTGTAATTCAACATGCGCTACACCTCGAGGGACTATATTTTCAATTTGTAAAAGCTGTGACAAAACTGATGAAATAAGTGATGCAAAACTATTTAAATTCTTATCTGACGTAAAAGATATGAACGGTCTAAGCTTGAGCGGATATAATTTAGAACTGTTTGGAACCTGCAGCAATTGTAAAGATTAATTTGACGAATGTTATAAAGTAACATTTACCTGGACACCTGAATTTTTTTTAAATAAAATTTTTTGATATTTACAATAAGGAGTTACGATGAAAAAAAGTATTTATTATTCATTACTTATATCAGCCATGATGTCAGTTTCTGTGGCCGAAGAAACAAGACAAGTTGATAAACATGAACACGGCGTTGGAGTTCTCAATATTGCAACTGAGGGAAACTCTATAAACTTCGAATTTATGATACCAGGCGCTGATATAGTAGGTTTTGAATATAAAGCAAAAAGTGACTCCGATATTGCTTTAGTTAACGCTGCGCTTACTAAATTTGAACAGTTTGATAATATTTTTATGATACCAAATCCTTCA
>CACKXV010000024.1 GCA_902604225.1 uncultured Pelagibacteraceae bacterium
TACTTGCTAGAAAACTAAAACAAAATGTTCTTGAAGGGAAAGATAAGAAAATAATCTTTATCTCAAGTCAGATGGGCAGCATAGATGATAATTATTCTGGAAGATTTTATTTTTACCGTTCTTCAAAATCAGCATTAAATTCTGCAGCAAAAAGTCTGGCCATAGATTGGAAAGATAAAAACATTTCAGTCCTTATGCTCCATCCAGGCTGGGTAAAAACTGATATGGGCGGTAAAAGTGCAAAACTAGAAATACCAGATAGTATTCAACACATGATCCAAGTAATTAGTGATCTAAACTTGGAAACTTCTGGTTCATTTGTTAATTACGAAGGAAATAAACTTGAATGGTAGAAGAATCTTTTAGAGATATTCCTGATTTCTATGATGATTTAGATAAGACCTATGACAACATATGGAGTCTCTTAACAATTGGTAAAGCAAAATCAAAATCTGAGATGCATCAGGGCTACATTGCAACAGTCAACAAAGACTACCCGTCCATAAGAACAGTTGTATTGAGACATGTAAATAAAGAAACAAATACAATAAGTTTTCACACTGATATTCGGTCTAATAAGGTGAATGAACTTAAAGATAACGACATGATCAGTATGCTTTTTTATGATCACGGCAAAAAGATACAAATTAAAGTTTCAGGGGTTGCTGAAATCAATCATAAAAATGATAAAGCTCAAGAAGCATGGGCCAACACGAGATCATTTAGTAAAAAATGCTATATTGTTGAAGTGGCTCCAGGAACTCATTCAGATACGCCTGTTTCTGGTTATCTTCCAGAACATGAAAAAGATTTACCCAGTGAAGACATCTTAAATAAAGGCTATGATAATTTTGCGCTTGTTGAGATTAAGATTGAAAGCATGGAATGGCTTTATCTTCACCGACATGGGCATAGACGGGCCTTATTTAAGCTTAATAATGAGAAATTAACCAAAGAATGGCTAACACCTTAATATGTCAATTTTAGCAGTCATTCTGTTTGCTGCTATCCTCCATGCATCATGGAATGCCTTCATTAAGAATAAGGATAATGGTTTTGCAAAAATGGTTACACTTGCATCCATCATCTCACTTATGATGGTGCCTTTCCTATTTTATGTGGGCCTACCCTCTTCTACTGCAGCAATATATTTATTTTTTGGAGTAATTGCTCATACCATGTACATGCACTCATTAACAAGAGCATATGCCATAGAAGACTTCTCAGTCGCCTATCCGTTTGCTAGAGGTCTTGCACCCTTACTAACAATATTAATTTTAATATTTATCTTAAACAAGACAATCTCATTAAATGAAATCATAGCAATTGGAATAATCATATCAGGTATTTTTGTTCTTTTTATCGGTAAAAGTTTCAGCTTAGATTATAAAAATATATTGGCCTTATTGTATTTTCCCGTTTCTATAACGTTTTATACTTTAGTTGACTCGTATGCAGTTAAATCTGTTGAAAGTTCCATGCAGTATATTGTGTGGCTATTTTTTTTGATGCCTATTCCAATACTGCTTTATTCTATAAGCAATCAGCGTAATTTATTGATAACAACATTCACCGAAAACAAGTTTCCACTATTCATTGCTGCGCTTGGGTCTTTAACTTCATACTCACTTGTTCTATGGGCATATACACAAGCGCCAATTCATTACGTCGCTTCAATAAGAGAGAGCAGTATAATATTTGCCTCACTAATCGGATTATTATTTTTTAAAGAACAAGGGTTAAAGAGAAGGCTTGCTGCAGCTATTATTTTGTTTATTGGAGTTTTCTTACTAGAATACGTATCTCATTAGAAAATTTCTACTTATAAGCCAAGAGAATACCCTGCTGAACGTACTGTTCTTATTGGATCGTATTCAAAGCCATTGTTTAATGCTTTTCTTAATCTTCTGATATGAACATCCACAGTTCTTGGCTCAACGTAAGGGCTTGATGTCCAAACATGATCTAGTAACTGCTGCCTTGAAAATACCTTTCCTTGATTTTCCATTAAAAATCTAAGCAAATTAAATTCTGTGGGACCTAAATCAATTTCAATCTCGTTTCTTGAAACCTTATGAGAAGATGCGTCTAGACTAATTCCTTTATAGGTTAAAACTTCGTTATAAAAAATTGGTCTCATTCTCTTAAGTACCGCTTTAATTCTAGCTAATAACTCATTGATTGAAAATGGTTTTGTTATGTAATCGTCTACTTCACTTTCAAAACCTCTCAATTTATCTTCTTCTTCTCCTCTAGCGGTTAACATTATCAAGGGTACATTTTTTGTTGATTTGTTTTTTCTTATTCTTCTACTTATCTCAATTCCAGATAACTCAGGAAGCATCCAATCAATCAAAATCAAATCATATTTTACTGATGAAAAAATTTTATCTAGTGCGGATTCACCATCTAAACAGTAATCTACATCATAATTAGCTTTTGATAGATTGTACTTTAATAACTCTACTATCGGCAGCTCATCTTCAATAACAAGAATTTTAGCTTTCATATTAAGTCTTAATATCTAAGTCTTCCCATTGGCCGGCATTGTCAGATTTTCTCTCCAAGGTTTCGCCTGTGACTATGAAATGAATATCCTCAGCAATATTTTGTGCATAATCACCAATGCGCTCAATATTTTTTGCAATTGTGAGCAAGTGAGCACATCCATTTATAGTTTCTGGATTGTCTGCCATCATTTGTAATAATTCACGGTAAATTGATAAATATGTTTCGTCTATATCAATGTCAGAATCCCATACAGTAATTGCTTTCTTTTCAGACATTTTGATAAAGGCATCAAGAACATTTTTAATCATGTTTTGAACGTCGTCTCCCATCTGAACAATTTTTGATATCGATTGACTTGGCATGGATACTTTCACATTGGCTACACGTTTAGCTACATTCGTTGCATGATCGCCCATTCTTTCTAAGTCATTTGCAATGCTTAGTGCAGATACAACGGTACGCAAATCATTAGCCATAGGTTGCCTCATTGCTATAATTTTATAAGCAAGTGCATAAATTTCTTTTTCAAGATTATCAATTTTATCGTCTTTTTTAAGTATCTCTTCAGCAAATTCTGTATCCTTGTCATCAAGGGCCTTTAATGAATCCTTCACTTGCTGCTCAACAAGTCCACCCATCTTTACTAAATTAGAATTAATTAATTCTAATTGTTTATCATAGGACTCAACTAGATGATCACTCATTATCCAAACCTTCCAGTTACATAATCTAGAGTTTTATCATTTGCAGGCGTAGAAAAGATTGTTTCAGTATCATTAACTTCAATAAGATTACCTAAATGAAAAAAACCAGTTTTTTTAGATACTCTTGCAGCTTGTTGCATAGAATGAGTCACAATAATTATTGTATACTCTTTTTTTAAATCTTCCATTAATGCCTCAATTTTTGCTGTTGCTATGGGATCTAATGCAGAGCATGGTTCATCCATCAGTATTACATCAGGATTTACTGAAATAGCCCTAGCTATACAAAGCCTTTGCTGTTGACCTCCAGATAAACTGGTGCCAGTTTCATCCAATCTGTCTTTAACCTCATCAAAAATTGCAGCTTTTTTTAGACTTGTATGAACAATCTCCTCTAATTCAGTTTTATCTTTTGCTAGACCATGAATTCTTGGGCCATAAGCTACATTTTCAAATATTGACTTTGGAAATGGATTAGGTTTTTGAAATACCATCCCTACTCTCTCTCTTAACTTTTCTACTTGTATATCTTTGTCATATATATTCTGTCCATCGATCTTAATTGAGCCTTCTACTTTACAAATATCAATAACATCATTCATTCGATTTAAACATCTAAGAAATGTAGATTTGCCACATCCAGATGGTCCAATAAGAGCCGTAATTTCATTTTGATTTATATCCATACAGACATCAAATAATGCCTGTTTCTCACCGTAGTGAACGTTTAAATTTTCGACGCATACTTTAACTTTATTTTCCATTTAAATTATTTTACCACTTTGTTTCAAATTTTCTTCTAATAAATACAGCGATTAAATTAAATAAAATCAAAAAGCTTAACAATATAATGATAGCAGCTGATGTTTTTTCCTCATAGGCTCTTTCAGCACTATCATTCCATAAATATGCTTGAACTGGCAGTGAAGTAGATGGGTCTAAAGGTGAAGACGGCACATCAACAATAAAAGCGACCATGCCAATTAACAGTAATGGTGCTGTTTCTCCTAATGCCCTTGCTATTCCTATAATGGTTCCTGTTATAGAGCCAGGTAATGCCAAAGGAACAACGTGATGCATTACTGTCTGAACTTTCGATGCACCAACAGCAAGTGCACCTTCGCGAATTGATGGAGGCACTGACCGTAACGAAGCTCTCGTAGCAATAATTATAGTAGGTAAAGTCATAAGTGATAAAGTTATGCCTCCTACTAAGGCTGTTGACCTGGGTAGTTCAAATGTATTTAACAAGATGCCTAATCCAAGTAATCCAAATACAATTGATGGAACTGCAGCAAGATTATTAATATTTATTTCAATAAAATCTGTAAATCTGTTTCTCTTAGAAAATTCTTCAAGATATATTGCGCCAAAAAGACCGAATGGAAATGATAAAAGCAATACAATTATCATTGTAAAAAATGATCCAATTAACGATCCACCTAGACCAGCTAACTCTGCTTCCCTTGAATCTCCTCTTGAAAAAAATGGCAAATTAAATTCAAATTTTACTTTATTTTGGCCCACGAGTTCATCATAAATAGATAACTGGAAATTTGAAACTCTTCTTCGTTCTTCTGGAATATCTCTAGAATAGTTACCTTTATGTATTTGATCAATATCATCAGAGGCAGAAATATATAGATTGATTGTGTTGCCTAAATTATTTTTATTTTTATTAATATAAGTTTTTATCTCTTCTTCAAATTCAATACTAAATAACTTTATAATCTTTTTTTTATCAGATTTTTTTTCAATATCTGGAAAATTACTGTAAATATTTTTTTTCGAAAATGAGTATAAATCCAATTTATTAATTTCGGTATCAGACATCTGTTTAAACATTTCAGGCTGAACTTTATCGTTAAACTCTATTTTTATCTCTATCAATGTTCTGTAAAAGGCTGAATAACCTTTGCTGATGATATTGGTAAATAATATTAGTACAAAAATTAACGCTAACGATATTGCTATAACTCCATAAAATTTAAATCTTCGCTCAGCATTAAGTCTACGCTTTAGATTTTCATTCGAAATTTTTAGAGAATTACTATTCATATTTTTCTGTATATTTTTTTACAACTCTTAAAGCTATGAAATTGAGTATTAATGTCATTACAAATAAAGTTAATCCTAATGCGAAAGCTGACATGGTCTTTGGGCTGTCGAACTCCTGGTCACCTATTAATATTACAACTATTTGTGTAGTTATTGTTGTTGAAGCTTCAAGTGGATTTGCTGTAAGGTTTGCGACCAAACCTGCTGCCATTACAACAATCATTGTTTCACCGATGGCTCTAGATACAGCCAAAAGAAATGAGCCAATTATACCTGGTAAAGCAGCAGGTATTATAACTTTTTTTATGGTTTCACTTTTTGTTGCGCCCATTGCGTAAGATCCTTCACGCAAGCTTTGAGGCACAGAGCTAATAACGTCGTCAGACAATGAAGATACAAATGGAATAATCATTATTCCCATTACTAATCCTGCCGCAAGAGCACTTTCTGATGAAACATCAAGACCGATTGATCCCCCTAATGACCTAATAAAGGGTGCGATTGTGATAACAGCAAAGAATCCATAAACCACTGTTGGTATACCAGCGAGTATTTCAATAATTGGTTTTGCAGTATTTCTTACAGAGCTTTTTGCATATTCTGACATATAGATCGCAGTAAGTAAGCCTACTGGGATTGATACGCACATAGCTATAAATGCAATCAAAAATGTACCTGAAAATAGAGGTACTGCACCAAATGCATTTTCTATATCTGCCGCGTCAGCTGCATCCCTTACAAAAGCTCTTTGGGGACTCCAATTTGTCCCAAATAAAAAATCTAAAATGGGAACTTGGCTAAAAAAACGGACAGTCTCGTATAATAATGAAAATATAATTCCAACTGTAACTAGAATTGCAATAAGAGAACAAAGAAAAAATCCAATAAGTATAAATTTTTCAACAATGAGTCTTGCATCAAAATTTAAGTTTATTTTTCTATAGCCATATAATAAAAACAAACTTGAAACACTAAAGACTGTAATTATTGAAGTGATATCAAATATTCCTTCTATATAATTTAATTTATTTACTGCATTTACAATAATTTCATCTTCACTATTAAATAGCTTTATGCCATTTCTTGTATTTTCTATTTGAGTAAACAATAAACTAATTTCTGATTGATCAATTCCTTGAGAATAGAATTCAGATAAAACGTAATTTTTTACAATAAATCCATCAAAAATAAGTATAGCAAAAAGAATTATAACCGCTGGAACTACTGACCAAATTGCAAGGTAGTAACCATAATATTTATCGAGAGAAAAAGGCCTTTGTTTTTCAATAACTCTTACTCTATTTGACCTGAAGTACCCCAAGTAAAAGCTTGTTATAGCAAATAAAACTAATAAAAAAAAAGTTATTAAACCCATAAAAATCTCTATTTAATCAATATAACTAGAAGAAAAAAAATCTCTTCCAGTTATACTGATATTAAAAATTATTCTGTTGATAATGTTGTTAAATTGCTAACTCTTTCTCTTATTTCATCAGCATCATCATCA
>CACKXV010000025.1 GCA_902604225.1 uncultured Pelagibacteraceae bacterium
CTCCATTCAAGCATCCAATTAGGTTCATTTTTCTTACTAGAAATTAACTTAATTACTTCTTCATTAAGGCCTTTTGGAATTTTTTCATCTTCAATTTCAGTAACGAAACCATATTTATAAGCATCTTGCTTAAAATTATCTTTATTTATTTTATTCACTTATTGCTCTCCTCTCACCAGAAATACTGTATTCTTCGGTTAGATCACTTAAATAGACCGAGTTTAGATAATTTCCAATTACACCCTCTAAATTTTCCCAGAAATTGTGGGTTAAGCATTTTTTACCTGTACCCGAACAAGAGGATTTTGGGTCGTTACCACAACCAGTAGTTTTTATTTGCTCATCGATGGCATTAAAAATATCAAGTATTCTAATTTCATTTGACTCTTTATTAAGCTTATAGCCTCCACCGGGTCCCTTCTGGCTTTTAACAAGATTTGCTCGCTTTAAATCGTTAAAAATTTGCTCAAGATATGAAAGTGAAATATTTTGCCTGACTGAAACGTGAGATAAATTACACGGAGTATCTTCACCAAACTTGGCTATATCCACCATTGCTAAAACTGCGTATCTTCCTTTTGATGTAATTTTCATTTACTTTTCCTTTATTATTTTCTCTAAGTCTGCAATTCTCTCTTGAAGCTCTTTATTGTCTTTTTGTATCTGATCAACAATTGCAGTTCTGCTATCATCTCCCTTACTTAAGCCGTAAGCTCTAAATTTCTTTTTCCCAGTAGAGTTAGCAACTATTGTATATCGTGCAGGGTTACCAATTACACTTCTATTAGGATCAACATTTGTTGTAACAACAGAGTTTGAACCAACTTTTGAATTGTGCCCTATTGTTATTGGTCCTAAGATCTGAGCGCCAGATCCCACAGTCACTTTATCTTCAAGTGTTGGATGTCTCTTTTTTTCTTTTTGACTTGCACTATCTTCATTTGGAGAGATACCTCCTAAAGTAACACCATGATATATTGTTACGTCATCACCTATTTCAGCAGTTTCGCCAATTACAACTCCCATTCCATGATCAATAAAAAAACGGGCACCAATTTTTGAACCGGGGTGAATTTCAATTCCGGTAATCAGTCTACCTAAATAAGAAATTACCTTAGCAAAAAATTGGAGCTTTAAAGACCACAGGAAATTAGACAGGCGATATATTCCAATAGCATGTAAGCCTGGAGAGGTAAAAAATACCTCTATCCTCCCTTTTGCAGCTGGGTCTCTTTCAATATAAGAGTCAATTAAATCAATGATTTTACTCATTTTAAAAAAAAGCCTTGAATTTTAAATAACAAATTTAGTATACCGTCTCAGAGGTTACATATAATAACCTACTAATTTAGTCAACTATTTAGTCCTTAAATATGAATAATCAAGTCAAAGAAGTGGTTTTTACTGGTCCAGATGGCAAACTTGTCGGTAAGTACAAAAAGGGACAATCTTTAAATCCACCAGTCGCTCTCATAATTCACCCACATCCTTTATACGGAGGAACTATGAATAATCCAATTGTAATGGACTTATTTTCTATATTTGACTCATTAGGGTTTTCTATATTTAGATTTAACTTAAGAGGCGTTGGTAAAAGTGAAGGTAAATTCGATAATGGACTTGGAGAACTTGCAGATGCTGCTGCAGGATTAGATTGGATACAACGACAAAATCCTAATACAAACCAATGTTGGGTAGCTGGCTTTTCATTTGGAGCATTGCTTTGCATGCAGCTATTAATGAGAAGGCCAGAGATCACGAGATTTATAAGCGTGTCGCCTCAACCAAATCTTTATGATTTCAATTTTTTAGCTCCTTGCCCAGCTTCAGGGTTAATTGTGCAAGGTAAAAAAGATGAAATGGTGGCACCGGAAGAAACTGCTAGATTGGCAGAAAAACTAAAATCACAGAAAAATATCACTGTTGACTATGAAGAAATTTCTGGAGCAAATCATTTTTATGATAACGAGCAAGATAGGTTAGAAAAAGTTGTAAGAAAGTACATTGAAAGAGAATTAAATTCTAAATATCGTTAATTAATTTACTTTACCCCCCGTTACAGGATATTTTACTCCAGTGGTGCTAGGAAATGAAATTGGAAGGTCCTTAATTCTTCTGATGCCCAAATAAGCAAATGCCTGTGATTCAATAAAATCTGAATTTAAATTTAAATGATCAGCAGTTGATAATTTGCCTCTAAAAGTCTCCTGCATTAATTTGATCACATTTTTATTTTTTGATCCACCGCCTGAAACAATTAAATATTTTGCATTAAATCTATTGGCTTCTTTTATTATTGTGTGGGCAGTAAATGCTGAGATTGTTGCACAAGCATCATTAAAATTTAATTTCATAAATGGATTGAGAGAAAAATAATTACGATCTAAAGATTTATTCTTTTTTTTAAGAAAATATTTATCACTCATTAGTTTCTTGAGAATTTTTGGATTTACATTTCCTTTTAAGGAATGTTTACCGCCTTTATCAAAGTTGATTTTTTTCTTTAGAACCATGTATTGATCTAGAAGACACATGCCTGGACCAGTATCATAAGCATAAATATATTTTTGATCATCTATAACTGTTATGTTTGATATTCCCCCAATATTGACAAAACAGACTGGCAAAGTAATTTCTAATTTTTGCGTAATTAATCGGTGAAATATTGGAGTAAGTGGAGCACCTTGCCCCCCCCAAAGACAAATCTTTTTGTCTGAAATCACTAACGATAGGTAATTTAAGACTACTTTTAATTTTTAGTTCGTCACAAAGCTGTATAGATGATTTGTTTATAGGGTCATGAAATACAGTTTGACCATGTAATGCTATCAAATCTATCTTTGATAAATTCTGATCTTTTAGAAAATTTTTGAGTGCCGTAATAAATTCAAAAGTCACTAATTCTTCAGTGCTACTAATAAGTGCCAATGAGTGCTTAGAGACTGAAAACGAATCCACAAGTTTTGATAAAATTGTTTTTGTAGATTTCTTATAACTATAAAACTTTGATTTAATGTGTTTATAAGATTTTTTGCCATCTGATAAAATAAGAGAGATATCAATACCATCCATAGAGGTACCGCTCATTACCCCGACGGCTAAAAACTTATTCTTAATCATATATTTTGTATAATCACTGCAAATAATTTATATATTAATGAAAAATATAGAAAAATGACATTAATTGAAGAATTAAAATTTCGTGGTTTCCTTAACCAGTGTACCAATGAAGAAACTTTGAATGAAGTAATTAATTCAAACAAAATTAAATTTTATATCGGTTTTGATTGTACGGCTAAATCCTTACATGTAGGAAGTCTTATTCAAATTATGATAATGAGGCTATTTCAAAAGTATGGCCATACACCTATTGTTCTTATCGGCAAAGGTACGACGCGAATAGGAGATCCATCCGGCAAAGATGAAACAAGAAAAATACTATCTGATGATGAAATAGACTTGAATGCAAAAAATCTAAAACAGGTCTTTGATAGATTTCTCTTATCAGATAATGAGGATTCTAAATGGATAACGAGAGATAATTCTGAATGGTTAGACAAACTAAATTATGTCAACTTCCTCAGAGATTATGGCAAACATTTTACAATTAATAAAATGTTAAGCTTTGATAGTGTTAAAATTAGACTTGATAGAGAACAGTCGCTTAATTTTGTTGAATTTAATTATATGATATTTCAAGCTTACGATTTCTTGGAATTAAATAATAGAGACAACTGCATCCTTCAAATAGGTGGGTCAGATCAATGGGGTAATATTGTTAATGGCGTTGAGTTAATAAGAAGAACAAGTGGTAAGGAAACTTTTGGATTAACTACACCTTTATTGACTAATGCTAATGGAGATAAAATGGGTAAAACAGCAGACGGAGCTGTATGGCTTAATGAAGATATGTTATCTGCATATGATTATTGGCAGTTTTGGAGAAACACAGATGACCGAGATGTTATAAGGTTTTTAAAACTATTTACTGATCTAGACAAAAAAGAAATTGAGACTATAGAAAAAGAAAATGCCGATAATATAAATGAAACCAAAATAATATTAGCCAACAAAGCAACGGCTATGCTTCATGGTCTTGATGAGGCAAAAAAATCTCAAGAAACTGCTAAAGATATTTTTACTAATAATCATCTAGATGCAGATTTACCGACCATAAAACTAAAATCGGAAGAATTACATAATGAAGTCTTACTTTCAGATCTTATTTTAAGAATAAACTTTGCTTCTTCGAAATCTTCCAGCAGGAAACTTATTCGTGGCAATGCAGTAAAAATTGATAAAGAACTCATAAAAGATGAACATTTTTCAATTAATACATTACTAAGCAGTAGCTCAAGTGGACTTGTTATAAGTGTTGGCAAAAAAAAATTCTTTAGAGTTGTTACTATTGAATAACTTGATTGGAGTTTATTGACTCTAAGGCTCTTTCGATGATACGAGGCTTAATTATTGTGAGAGGGTTTGAAGAAACTTCTGGATTGCCAACATCACCTGTTAAACTAAAATCAATAGAAAATAGCCCTTCCCCCTCATCTCCAATAATAATGGGGCCTAAAATTGGTACGTTCTGAATTATAGCATTAACTAAATGCATAGGACTTATTTCTCCAGACATATCAACTATAGCCTTCTCACGTTGAATTTTTCCTTCCATAACCAAACCGATGCTGTCACTAACTGCATATGCATCAATGTTTTTAAAATTTTTTTCATTTTCAATATAACTGATTTGACCATAACCAAATCTAATACCCTCTTCTCCTTCTGCAATGCTCACTAAGCCCGAAATTGATGGAAGAGACAAAATTTTTAATGAGGCTGGAGAATTAATTAGTACAAAATCTTTAAGATCAATTTCGACTTCAGCATCCATTGTCTTTAAATCTCTAACAGACCTCATTATTAACTCCCCGTCACTTAAAAGTTTTTTAGCAGGATGGCTATCATTTACAAAATATGTAACATCACTTGAACTAATGAGATTAACATCAAGCAGCTCATTTTTTTCCCGCGAGTAGTCTAAAGTATGATTATCAACGATAGCCTTACTATTTACTGATAAAAGTTCGCCCTGTTTTGATATTCCTGCCCTAAAATCATTAACTTTTACTCCACCAGCAAAAATTGCCTTGTTTGTCTTTATTTTGTAATTTTCTTTTGAAAGATAATGCTCCTTTACCTTTTTGTTGTACAAAATTTTATTCATCGATAAGTCTATTATTTCTCCATTAATTGAGAGATTTAAAATTCGCTTAGACAAATCACCTGAAATTTTAATTTGCACATTTCGAGCATTGTTAAGGTTTAATGAGTCAAGAAAAAGATGATTAGTTTTAGAAATTCTTATTTTTCCATCTAATTCAATTTTACTATTAACAGATTTAAAAGATATTTCACTATCGGCGTCATTATTTATATTTGAGTCAAACTTAATTTTTAAGACTTCATTGTGAAATTTATTTAAATTTAT
>CACKXV010000026.1 GCA_902604225.1 uncultured Pelagibacteraceae bacterium
GACATTTTTATTCAAATGGCAAATTAATGAATTTATTTTTGTCTAATTTCTAGAACACGATTTAAATTAAATCATTCATCTCAGTGATTGAGCCGTTCGTCCAAATAACCTCAACTTTTTTTATAACTTCATTTTCTCTGATGCCATAATGAGCTACAGGCTCCATTTGACATAAATATCCCGAGCCTGCATCTATTGTTTTTGCATGAATTCTTTGATCAGTGTGAAGTTTAACAGTTGCGCCACGTGCGGGTGCGCCATAAGTATTTAATGGTTTCACTCTTAGCCATCTATGATCTTTAGCAGTATTTGCTTTGAACATCGAGAGAGGTTGCTCAGCAACTTCTCCGTGTGAAATAAGCAATTCTAGGATTCCATCATTATCTATGTCAGCCACTGCTGCACCTGTACCTAAACCATTTGGCTCTAACGCTTCACCAAGCTTTAATTCTATGAATTCTCCATTCTGATCTATTCGAAAAAGTTTATTCGCTTCTCCGATATTATTAAAGAAAACCTCGTCATAACCATCATTATCAAAATCAGCAGATATTACTGTTCTAACTTTACTTGGTTCGTTAAAATTTGTTTTAGCAATGTCTATGAATTTATTTCCTGATCTCAAAAAAGCCCTGTGATATCCTTCCCAGTTGCCGCTGATTATATCTAATTGTCCATTATATAAAATATCAGATAATGTAGTTCCTCTTCCATTTTGTAATTTATCATCTACACCAAACTGTTGAGCAACCTCAAAAAAGAGGCCTTCCTTATTTTCGTATAGGAAATTTGCTCCACGTTCATTAGCTGCGAAAATATCACTGTTATTGGAAACAATGTTTCCTACGACAACTGCTCTACCTCCCGTAATTTTGTCTAAGTTTAAACTGGGTGCTTTATCAACAATACGGTCTTCTTCTAATTCATAGAAACGAGTGGGACCTCCATAATTAGCAACATATATGCCATATTTACCATTTCCCTTACGGTCAACGCAAGCAACTGATCTACCAGCAGTATAATTTAATTGTTCCCTATTTTTATTTAATGAGAAGAGATCTTGAAATAGATCATCTTTTTTATCGAGTAGACGATCTGTATATAATTTTTCTCCACTATAAGAGTCCGTATTTAAAAAGTATATTTCCTCATACCCATCACGATCAATATCGCAGGAAACAACACCTATAGTCCTGCGGTTAACATCAGCAAAATTGCCCTTTTCAATGATGTTACTAACGAAACCATTTTTATAACTAAGTGCAATATTTTCTGTTCCAAAGCCCGTAACAATAAATTCATAATTTCCATCACTATTAATGTCATTCACAGAAATTCCATAACTTAAACGCTCTTTGTTATCCTTAATAATGCTTGAAATATTCTTAAAAAAATCAGCATTTGCTAACTTTACGCCAGAAAAAAAAATTATGATGCAAAAGAGGAGTTTAGTTACCTTTTTTTTCTTATAATACAACATTAAATCCTATGTATCTTGTTTTCAAAAGGTTACTTACTGATATTTTAAAGCTATTAATAGATATATATAATTTTCTTAAATATATTTATGATCACTAATTTCAATAGTTAAAATGAGCATTGACCCTTATATCGTTTATTATTTATCCTATATTTAAATACTTATGGCTTTAAATTTTATTAAATCTAATCAATCTTGTGGTGGAGAGATAACTAATATTGATCTCACAAAAGATTTATCCGAAAATCAGATATTAGAAATCAGAGAACTTTGGCTTGAGCACCATGTCCTAAGTTTTCCTGATCAATCTTTAAATGATGATGATCTTGAGCGTTTTACTCTTTGCTTTGGTTCATTTGGAGATGATCCCTTCATAGCCCCAATCGCTGGGAGAAAAAATATCATTGCTGTAAAAAGAACAGCAGATGAAAAAGTTCCTATTTTCGCGGACAATTGGCATACGGACTGGAGTTTTCAAGAAAACCCGCCAGCAGGTACTTGCCTATTTGGTAAGATTATTCCAAGTCAAGGTGGTGATACTTTATTTGCCAATCAGCATTTGGCATTAGAAAAGATGCCATCATCGCTTAGAAAAAAACTAGAGGGCAAACAAGCAATCCATTCAGCCCTGGTTCCTTATTCCCCAGGTGGAGGTTATGGAGATAAGGATAGAGAAATGGGACGAAGCATGGATATTCGAGCTTCTGATGAAGCATATTTAAAACAATTACATCCTATAATAAAGCAGCATCCTGAAACAAAACGAGAGGGAATTTATGGAACAATAGGTTATATTATTGGCATTGATGGTATGGACAATCAAGAAGCGATGAAGTTACTGATGGAGTTAAGTGCTTGGCAGTGCCAGGAAGAGTTTATCTACAAGCACAAATGGAAAAAAGATATGTTAATTATGTGGGATAATAGAAGTGTATTGCATAGAGCAACAGGAGGCTATGAAGGCCAAGAAAGACTATTACATCGAACAACAGTTGCGGCATCTAGTAAATAATATGATGAAAAAAATAATATATTCATTACTCGCTATCATAAGTATCTTTATCGTCTGGGTTGGCATAGCTATATTTCCATTTTTTACAGTTGAAAAACTTCCAAGAAACTTTCCGATGGTTTCTAATATACCAGAAGATATAGACAGTTACCTACAACAAAAAGAGTCTGAAGTAAGTGACATCTTTCCTAATGCTGAAAAAAAAATTTATTGGAATAATAATACTAAAGACAAAACTAAATATTCAATTGTATTTGTCCACGGTTTCACAACTACTGGTTATCAGTCAAAAGATTTTTTAAATAAATTATCTAAAGAGCTTAATTCAAATCTTTACATTACTCGACTTTCAGGTCACGGGGTTTCATATGAAGGTACAAAAGAAATGCAAATTGATAAGATTATGCAAGATGTTTCCGAAGCCATAATTATTGGTGAAAGAATTGGAGAAAATGTAGTTTTGATTGGTCATTCACTTGGAGGGGCGCTTTCAATGCTTGCAGCTAATGATGAACTACTTTCAAAAAAAATAGATACCCTAGTTTTATTCGCTCCAGGAAATTCAGGTTTATCACCTTTTGCATTTATGAATACTTTAATTTCTAGTTTTGTAGATAGAACAGGAAACTTATGTTGGCTTATCGATTGTGATCCAAGATCTTTTATGGAGTTGCCAGAAGATGAAAAATGGGAAAATTATTTTGCAACTGATTTCGACACAAACATCTTTTATCAAATTGCTCGCATACCATTTGCTACTGATAGTATTTCTTATGATACTATATCAACGTCCGCACTCGTCTTCTATGATGAAAATGATCAATTAGTAAGTGCACGTAAACTCAAAAGTAATTTTAATAAATGGCCCGCAAGAAAGAAAGTGGTATCAATTAAAACATCAGAAACTGATCGTGGAAGACACATGTTTCCATCAATAGCAAATAGTCATTTAGATGATTTTTTTATCAGTGAAGTAGTTAATTGGTTAGAGTCTAATTAATATATAGATCATAAATCGTTTAAAGATAGACCTTTCAAATTTGCTGGAACAGCCACATCCATCATTTTTGGGTTAGCTAAATTAAGATTGTCCATAATATCCGCATATTCAGCAGCTGTACTTACCTGAAGTCTTGGATTATTTTTCTTCTCACCGCCGATTGTAGAAAATTTTTTACCTTTATAATCGTGAGCGGGGTATACCAAAGTCTCTTCTGGCAATTTTAAAACTTTATTAAAAAGAGAGTCATAGGCTTCACTTGAGCTTCCATTTTGGAAGTCAGTCCTACCAGTACCATTTATCAAAAGTGTATCGCCTGTAAAAATACGGTCTTGCATCACAAAGCAATATGAGTCGTCCGTATGCCCTGGGGTGTAAAGAGCTTCTAAATTAACTCCATCTATACTTATTTTTTCATTATCTTTTACTTTTAAACTTACTACTTCAGACTTTGAATGCTCTCCCATAATTGTTTCGCAATTTGTTCTTGCTTTTAGTTCTGCCATGGCAGAAATATGATCGGCGTGAATATGCGTATCAATGGTTTTTACTAAACTTAAATCTAGGTCATTAAATAAATCAGTATAAATAGAAGTATGCTCTATTACTGGATCAATAATTAAAGCTTCGCGACCTTTGCCGCTGGCAACGATATATGTATAAGTAGATGATTTCTCGTCAAAAAGTTGTTTAAAAATCATGTTGAATCAATATCTTACAAAAATTTGAACAGAAAGCAATCTTGTTTATAATAATTTTAAATTAATAAAGGGGAATTAAATGACTTTAAAAATAAATAGCATGTGTCCAGATTTTGAAGCTAAGACTTCAGAAGGGGACATATCTTTTCATGAATGGCTAGGAGATAGTTGGGGAGTATTGTTTTCTCACCCAAAAGATTTCACACCAGTTTGTACTACTGAATTGGGTGTATTGGCTGGAATGAAAGATGAATTTGATAAACGAAATGTAAAAGTAATTGGACTAAGTGTCGATGGTGTTGAAGATCATGTAAAATGGTTAGATGACATTAAAGATGTTTCTGGAATTAGGCCAACTTATCCAATAATTGCTGACGAAGATTTAAAAGTCGCGAAGCTTTTTAATATGCTTGAAGGTGATGCTGGTACATCATCCATGGGAAGAACTGCAGTGGATAATGAGACGGTTAGAACAATATTTGTGGTAAGGCCCGACAAAAGAATTGGCCTGTATCTGACATACCCAATGGCTACTGGAAGAAATTTTCACGAGATACTTAGAGCTATAGACTCAATGCAGCTCACGGCAAATCATAAAGTAGCAACTCCAGCAAATTGGAAAAAGGGTGAGGATGTTGTAATACTTCCGGCTGTAAAGAATGAAGAAGCTGAAAAAATTTATCCTGATGGATGGGAAACTGTAAAACCTTACTTACGTAAGGTACCTGATCCTTCGAAATAAATTGGATAGCAAACTCTTATCCAAACAATCTCAGCATTGGGAAAATAACTTCCTAAATAAGCCTGAGATGTTTGGAAAAGATCCCAGTATAGCTGCTATTAAATCTGCAAAAACATTTAAATCTCATAGAATTAATAAAGTTTTAGAATTAGGAGCTGGCCAAGGTCGTGATACGCTATATCTAGCCAAACAAGGTTTCAAAATTGACTCCTTGGATTATAGTAAAAAAGCAATTCATGACATAATCGAAAAAAGTAAAACAAATCATTTAGACAATCTTATTACAACTAAGGTTCATGATATGAGATTACCCTTACCATACAAGAATGAATGCTTTGAAGCATGTTATTCGCATATGCTTTACTGTATGGCATTTTCGATGAATGAGATTATATCGTTAAATAACGAAGTATTAAGAATATTAAAAAA
>CACKXV010000027.1 GCA_902604225.1 uncultured Pelagibacteraceae bacterium
AATGAGAGCTGTCAGAGATGGTATGATTTTCTGTCCACCTCTAATCTTTAATAACTCTCATGTGGATGAATTATGTGAAAAACTAAAAAAATCTTTAGATCAAACACATAATCATATTTCTAAATCGTAACTATAGAACTCATTGTCTCTGATATATCCAAGTGACTCATATAGAGATTGGCCAGGTATATTAGCTTTATTTGTTGAAAGCTCTATAGAGCCAAACTTATTCTCAGTTGCATAATTTTTAGCAGCATCCATTAAAGACTTAGCTATACCTTTTCTTCTAAATTCTTCTCTTACAAATAAGTCGTATAGAACAATTTTTTTTCTCACATTCACTGAGTCAAAAGTTGGATATAATTGTGTGAAGCCTGCACAAGTACCCCCTTCTTCCTGAAAAAAGATGATTGACTCATCATTCTCAAGCCTCTGCTTGATATATTTTTGTGCAATTTCAACATTTGACTCCTGGTTATAAAAGACTCGATACAAATTAAAAACCTCTCCGATCATATCAGAGTATTCTATGGTTGCTCTTTTAATATTTTCTGTCATTTCTAGTTTCTTATAGTTCTATAAATTGAAATAATTAAGAAAATAAAAGTAAAAAATACAATTGTATATATAAAACCAATAGGACCAAAAATATCCATAACTCTTCCCCCAATCAGTGGGCCAATTAATGAACCACACTCAAAAACCATAACTAATATTGCTGTTGCACCTGCAACCTGTGAAGCGGTATATCTTTCCCCTAACATAGTAAGTGATATTGAGAATATACCACTAGCTGCTCCTCCCCAAACAAAGCAACTTAATGCCACTAAATAGAAGTTTCCCAAGAAAACTCCTATAATTATTGGACAAACAAAAGTACAGAAGACAGCAATATTCATGAGTAGTCTCTTATTCATCCTATCAAGTAAAATACCAATTAGTGGCTGACATATGACACCACCTACTAAGGTAATAGTGACAAACTGAAGAGCAATGTCTTGTGAAAACTGGTTCTTAATCATAAAGATTGGAAAAAATGATACGAACATAACATCGTCCAATCCACAGAGTATTGCTGCTCCAAAAATAGTTGGTGCGGCTATAATCGTTGCTAAAATTGGTAGAGATTTTTTCTCGGGTAATTCTTGATCTGCTATATCAAGTGTTATGAGTGGGATAATTGCTATAAATGACATTGCCGCAATTACAATAAATGGAAGCCATCCTTCGATACCTGTTAAAGATATAACAAGAGGACCTATTGCAAACCCAATTATAAATACCGTATTGTATATTGTGACTATTTTACCGCGATTTGAATCATTGGCCATCGATAACATCCAAGTATCAAAAGCATTCCATGCAAGCGCACCAGCAAATCCAATAAGGAAGCGAATAATGAACCACGCAGTTAAACTTTCAAATATAGGAAAGGTAAAATATAAAATAATTGTAACTATTTGAGCAATGACAATTGATCTAGATAACCCAATTGTATGAATAATGATTGGTGTAATTCTAACAAATAAAATTACCGCCAATGGTTGAGCGACAACATTTAATCCAATCTGTGTATTACTGAAACCTCTTGACTCAAGTATTAATGATAGTAAGGGAATAAGGGTTCCAAGTTTTATGCCAATAATAAGAGCACATAAAAATAAAACAATATACGTTTTATAATTACTTCCAAGTATAGATTGAAAAGTTGAGATCACACAAACCGTTTTTCATCTGTATAAATATTTTTAAAGTATTTTTTTATTAGTCCTTTACAAAATACATGTGAGTACATTTTAGGATCAAATAAAATTCTTTGCCACAATCCGTCCACCATTGAAAGATAAGTCTCACTTATTTCTCTTGGCGTTAGAAAAGTCTGATCAGTTAAAAAATTTAATTCTTTAATTAACTTTTCCATCTGAGATGAATATATTTCATCTTGTTTTTGACAGATTGTTAAATAAGAAGGACGAAATTTTACTTCACTATAAAACGATACCCAGACTGCAATTTTATTTCTACTTGCAATTTTACTACTAAAATCATTTTCAATTATTTTAATTACTCTTCCAACTGGATCTAAGTTATTATCTTCGAATATTCGTTGCCAAGAATTTTTATATTCATCTGATAGAAATTTTAGTGAACTAAGCAAAAGATTTTCTTTAGATTTAAATCTAAAATTTGCATAACCTTGTGATACCATTGCTTTCTTAGCTACTTGCGCAATCGTCGTGTCTGCAAGGCCTCTTTTGGCTATAGTTTCAATTGTTGCGTCAATTAGTTTTTGATGATTGATTGAAAATTCCTGTTCTTTCAGTTGAGGATTACTAATTTTTTTGGGATTTATATTCATAAAAGAACCATACACAAAGTTTAATCATAATGGTAGTTTTGTATTGAATAATCATTCAATATGGGTATCATATAAATTCAATATTCGTTCATTTTATGCCAAAAAATACTCATGATGTAATTGTTGTAGGAGCCGGCCATAATGGCTTAACAGCAGCTAGTTATATGGCTAAAGCTGGGCTCGATGTCGTTGTTTTAGAAAAAAATGATTGGATTGGCGGTGCTGCGGTGAGCCGAGAACTGTACCCTGGATGGAAATATTCAAATTGTTCCTATGTTTGTAGTTTATTAAGACCTGAGATTATGCGTGACTTGGAACTTTATAAATATGGACTTCAAATTATTCCTTATGAAGGCAGTGCAACGATGATGAAAAATGGGGATTATTACACTCATTATCATGATCATGATATGACCATCAACTCTATTAGACGTCATTCTCATAAAGATGCAGAAGCTTACGAAAGATATAGTCGTGATGTTCTTAGGCAATGTAAAATTATTAAGCCTCTTCTTAAAATGACGCCTCCTGACTTAACGTCGTTTAAACCAAAAGACTTATTTGGTGCGCTGGAATTTGCAAAGCATTTTGCTGCAAAAGATGAATTAGGTGGATTAGGAGAAAAAGAAATTTATGACACAATTCGCTTTTACACTATGAGTATCAGAGATTACCTAGAAGAATATTTTGAAAGTGAAATTACCAAAGCTCACCTTGCTGGTAGCGCAATTATTGGAACTGCCCTAGGCCCATGCTCACCAGGATCAGCTTATGTATTGTTGCACCACTACATGGGTGAGGTTGATGGATCAGTTGGTTCATGGGGATATGCAAGAGGTGGAATGGGATCTATTACTCAGGCAATGATGGGTTGTCTAAAAGATCACGGAGGAGAAGTAAAACCAAGTAGCGAAGTAACAAATGTTATTACAAAAAATGGAAAAGCAATCGGTGTTGCTACACAAAATGGAGATGAATACTATGCTAAGAAAATAGTTTCCAACCTTGATGTCAAAAGAACTTTTTTAAAGATTACTGAAGAGAAAGACCTTCCAGATGATTTTGTGCGAAGTGTTAAAAATTTTAAGATAAGGGGTTCATCTGGTAAATTAAATATTGCATTAGATGGCTTACCAGACTTTCCTTGTATTCCTGAAGGTGATCCAGGTGGTGGCGGAGACATGCATTTCACAGAAACGATAGAAGAGATGGAAGGAGCTTATGATGATTGGAAAAGGGGTGAATGGTCTCGTAATCCATATGTTGATATGTGCATTCCATCAAAAAGTGACCCTACAATGGCTGAGCCAGGTAAACATTATATGTCTGTATTTATTCAGTATGTACCATTTAATCTTGCAAATGGTGGTTGGAATGAAGAGAGAAAGCAAGAATTTGGAAGACACATAGTTGATTGTATTGCAGAGTTTTCTCCGAACTTTAAAGACCTAATTAATCATTATGAGGTACGTACACCACTAGAATTAGAAAACGAAGTTGGTTTGACAGAAGGCAATATTTTTCAAGGTGAGTTGACCATGGACCAATTAATGTTCAATAGGCCTGTTCCAGGATATGCGCAGTATCGGACTCCATTAAAAAATATGTATATATGTAGCTCTTCAACACATCCAGGCGGAGGTGTAATGGGTGCACCAGGAGCTAACGCAGCTCGTGAAGTTCTATTAGACATGAACGTTCCACAAAAAGGAAATTATTATTAATGCCTGGCAATTCGAGTTTTGATGCCATCATAATTGGTGGAGGTCACAATGGATTGGTATGCGCAAACGTCCTCGCTAGAAAAAACAAAAGAGTATTAATCTGCGAAGCCCGAAAAGAATGTGGTGGTATGGTCAATAATGATATTACCAACTATGTACCTCCAGTAACATCTGCCGTTTCAAGCTCGATTGGTGGAATGCAAATAAACTACATACCAAAGACCACAATTGCCTTATCTGAAACTGGACAACACATACGACTAGTAGGCAATCAACACATTGATCATAAATCTATCGCAACATTTTCTTCTCATGATGCTGACCGGTTTAATGATTTTCATGAAAAAATGTCAAAATTCTCAAAAACTTTAGGTTCTTTCATGATGGCATCTCCTCCGCGAATAATGAACAATAGTTTTTCTGACTATTTTAAACTCTTTAAGCTTGGATTGAATGTCAGGTTATTAGGAAAGAAAAATTTTAATGAGTTTGCTAGAATGATTGGCCTAAATATAGCTGATGAACTTGAAGACAATTTTGAAAATACACTACTTCAAGGATTGATAGCGCATGACTCGGTTATAGGTTCTAATTTAGGCCCGCGTTCACCAGGCTCTCTCATAAACTTATTGTATAGAATGGCTATCCATAACAATTCTTTATTCGGTGGCATATTCCAAATAGAGGGCGGCAATGATCAATTCACTAAACATTTAATTGAAAAATGCAAAAGTAATAATGTTGAAATAAAAACTTCAGCTTCTGTTAAAAATTGTATTATTGAAAATGACTGCGCTGTAGGTGTTGAGCTAAACAATGGTGAAAAAATGTA
>CACKXV010000028.1 GCA_902604225.1 uncultured Pelagibacteraceae bacterium
ATGAGTTGACTCTAATTTTCTCAGTGTACTGCGAAGACTTTTGTTTGCCGCGACACCTCCTGCAACAACAATTCTCGTAATGTTTTTAGATTTATTAATATTTTGAAATTGCTCAATAGCATGTTGAGCTTTGGTAGATAAAATTGTGTTTATAGTTTTTTGAAAAGAGGCTGACATATCTTTTTTAAATTTTTCAGTACATTTATTTTTTGCAACAACATTAGCCACAGCTGATTTCAGACCAGCAAAAGAGAAGTGACAATTCTTTTCATTGATTAGGGGTAAGGGTAACTTGTACTTATTTTCATCACCTTCTTTGGCGTACTTTTCAATCTCTGGTCCGCCTGGATATTCCATTTTTAACAGGCGTGCTGTTTTGTCAAATGCTTCACCCAGTGCATCATCAATAGTTGTGCCGATGCGTTTATAGTTATTAAATTTTTTGATCACTGTAAATTCTGTGTGTCCACCAGACACCAATAACAAGAGATATGGAAACTGAATTTTTTGTTCGAGTTTAATGGATAATGCGTGACCTTCTAAATGGTTTATCGCGATGAATGGCTTATTAAGTGACGAAGCCAGTGTCTTTCCAGCTACGACACCGACCAATAACCCGCCGAGTAAACCCGGACCTGCTGTTGAAGCGATGGCATGAATGCTACGGAATGTAATGTTTGCCTGATCAAGAGCCATTTTAATTAATTTATGAATGACGTCTGAGTGAGCTCTTGCTGCCAATTCTGGCACAACCCCTCCATAATCTTTATGAACATCAAGCTGAGATTTAACAATGTTTGAAAGAACTTTAATTTTGTCTCCTGCTTTCTCAACAACTGATACTGATGTTTCATCACAACTGGACTCAATGCCAAGAACCCTGATCTTTTTCATAGTCATAATTTATAAAAATCCGCTTAAATTAAGTATACTTTAAGTGTTATATCTTTAATTATAAACCTAACGTAGAAAATGTTCGATATTATAATGTATGTCTGAATTGCAGAAAATTGTAGTAGGGATTCGCAGTAGTAATTTATCTAAATCTCAGACTAATCTCCTGATTCAGGAACTACTCAAACAAGACTCAAATTTAAACGAGAGCATATTTGACATAAAAACAATCAAAACAACTGGAGATGTCCATAATACACATCGATTGGATCAAATTGGGGGTAAAGGTCTTTTTATCAAGGAGATTGAGGAACAAATTCTATCAGGTAAAATTGATATAGGAGTACATTCAATGAAAGATGTACCCGCTCAGGATTCTTACCCAGATCTAGATATTATTTGTTGGATGCAAAGACATAAAACCAATGATGCATTAATAAGTAATTCAGGAAAAAGTCTCATGGACCTACCAGCGGGCAGTGTGATTGGCACCAGTTCTATAAGGCGACGTTCACAAGTTTTGAGTTTACGAAAAGACCTATCTATCAAATTACTGAGGGGCAATGTCGACACGCGAATTCAAAAACTTAAAAATCATGAGTATGAGGCTATCATTTTAAGTCTCGCAGGATTAGCCCGATTGAATTTAGATCATTTAGTCACTGAAGTATTAGAGCATAATTTATTTTTGCCGGCTGCTTGCCAAGGTGCAGTTGGTGTACAATCTCTTAAAAACAGTGAAGTAAAAAAAATATTCGCACCCATTAATGATCTTAAAACTCAAACAGAGTGTATGGCTGAAAGAAGGGTTTTAAAAACTATAAATGCAAACTGCAATAGTCCTGTGTCAATTTATGCAAACATAAATAAAGATAATATTTCACTTAAGTTTGAAATGTTTGATCACCAAGGAAATAAAATTTTCAAAAAATCGAAGAAGGATTTAAAAGAAAACTACTTAAAGTTATGCGACGAACTTGGCGAGGAGATTATTAATGTCGTAGGCCAAAAAAAAATAAATGAATTGGACAATTTAAAAAGTGATTTTGATTACACGCCCTAGAAAGAACTCTTTAGAGTTTCAAAAAAGACTTGAAAAATTAAATATTAATTCTGAGATTCAAGAATTATCAAAATTTAAAATTTCTAATAGCCAAGTCCCTCTATTGAATTGTGTCATACTTATTACCAGTCCAAGATCTTTAGATTACCTTGTTAAAACTAAAACCATAGAAAGTTGTAAAAAAAATGAATTTATTGTCATTGGAAAAAAAACCACTCAACGACTCAAACAATTGGGATGCAAAAAAATTCTCATTTCTGCAAAAGACAGTGCTGACTTAATAAACAAATCTAAGTCCGTAATAAATGAAAAAAGCAATATAAGATTTCTATGTTCTGATATTTACAATAAAGAGCTTGTTAGAGCATTAAAAAGGACGAAGTGTAAAATTATATTAGTGAGGGTCTATGAGACGATCAAAGTCAAAAAATTAAAAAAATCAGTTATAAAGAAATTAAATAATAATAAATTTTCCGCTGTTGTATTTTTCTCTAAGTTTTCACTTATGGTTTTTCTTGAGCTCTGCAAATTAGAAAAGGTTTCAAAATCATGTTTGAAAAGAGTACATTATATATGTGTCAGCCAGCGTGTTGGCGAATTTGCCGAAAAACGAGGCTATAATGTGCATTACTCTCTAAATCCGTCTGAACAATCAATACTTGGCCTAATTAGGCATTTAAAGTTGAGATAATAAATATCATTAAATTACAATGGTTAAGCCCGAATCTAGTATTCAATAAATAAAAATTATACTTTTATAAAAGCCCCTTTAAATGCTTGACTAAAGTTGTTTTTTTCAGTTCAATGGCAAGAATTTGTTAGTTATCATGCTAACGAATACTTTTATATTTTAGGGGGAGACTAAATGTTAAATAAATCAATCACGTCACTCGTAACTGTATTTTTATTTGCAGTATTGAGTATAACTCCATCGAAATCACAAGAGATTAATCTTGGAGGATTCAGTGGAAACGTATCTACAATTGTAACTCATGGTGTTGCGGTTAGAGCTGAGGACAATAATTGTTTCTTGGTAAGTGGTAACCAAAACACACTTTCAGACGCTCTTAAATCATTAATTGGTGGAAACCCATATTCTGGTAACGGCGGTTGTAACTATAAAAGAACCGATGGTTATGGAAATACAGCTTCAAAAGTTATCGATGTTGGTTCTGTAATGAGTGATGACGGTAGACTCAATTTTGATAGAGGTGATGTAATTGATGCTGGTCAATCAATAGCGGTAAGTTTCTTTGGAAACAACGCAAGTGGTATTGGATTATCTCTATCTGGTGTTGCCATGGTTAACCCATTATTAGATATCAACAAACCAGGATTTAAGCTTCTTACAAGCGCTTCAGAAGATCATTTAGAAAGTGATTTTAAATTAGGTAATGCCTATATAACAGCTCCTGTCTCTGCAAACGTTGATCTAACGATTGGTAATTATGTTCAAAGTCAAGGTGTAACCGCATTGTTTCCTATTGGTGTAAACGTAGTTAATTCAGTTTCTCTCCCGATACTACGATCACCTGGAGCTCAATTAAAAGATGCACTTCTCCCACAAGCTATGGTTGGAGCTTCAATTTATCTTGATGGCGGTGTAACAATGGATGCTTACTATCAACTTGAACAAAAAGAAGTTGAGTTGGATGCATCTGGTACATTTTTTGGTAGTGACTTAGTTGGCGTTGGAAATAAAACAGGCATCATAAGTTCTGCATTATATAATGAGGACAATACTCTTCCTGTTGGACAAGTATATTTTAACGTTGCAAGATGTGTGGCGGGTCTCAGCGGTGTTGCTAGACTAGCTGCTACATGTGACAAGGATACTACAGGTCACTTATGGGATACGAATACTGATGCTTGGTCGCATTTCCATGAGTTAATGGATCAGCAATTTGGCGATACTTATGCTACCAATGCTATAGGTGGAGCGGTAGCTCTTGGAGGTACAACTATCGATGGACTATTGCAGGCCACTATTGCTGCAGTTCCTGACGTTTCAGGTTCAGCATTATCCGATATTTATGACACACTTCCTGGTCACGCTGTCAGTGCAAATACTACTTTGACTAATACTGAATTTAGAACTGCTTATCAAAGGATGGTTAGTCAATATCCTGGTTTTGGAGACATGGCTGGCTTGTTGTATGTAAGAAGAGCTCCAGATGCTGAAGCAAAAAATTCTGGTCAATATGGCTTAAACTTAACAGGTTATATTGATGATATTGGAACTGGTGTTGAGTGGGGTGCATACTTCAACAATTCTCATAGCAATTCGCCAAGAATCAGAATGCTTGCTATTACCGATGGTTATGGAACTGACTTATACGCAGCATTGAGTGCGCTCACAACTACTACCGGTCTTGGTGGTTTAGGACAGTATGTTCTAACCGATAGTGATATAACGTTAACTGAAGAAGTAGTTGCTAGTTTAGCATTGGGCCAAAATATTTGTGCACTTGTTAGTGCTGTCGACGGAGCATTTGCAGGTGGTAACGGTACCGATGATGCTACACACCTATTTGATCCAGCTAAATGTTATGCTGCTCAAGTAGGAGCTGAAGTTGACGGTAGCATGTTAAGTGCTGCAGTTGCTGCAACCGGTACGCTTGGATTTGCGAATGCTGGAAGATACCAACTCTATTATCCTGAGGATATTAAAACTTATGG
>CACKXV010000029.1 GCA_902604225.1 uncultured Pelagibacteraceae bacterium
TAATGTTAAAGAAATTGACAGAATAGATTTTCCATATTTTAATACTTTTCCTAATTCAGGTGAACTTGAGGTGCAATTTGTATCTGGTGTTGGCTCTACGAGTTTTGAAGTTGAAGGAGACAAGCCTTTCATAGACTTAAAAGGAAAAATCTAATTGAATGAAAATATAATCAAAATCGATTCAGTAAGATTTTATTGGTCAAAAAAAAGTAATTTTAAAATATTTATTCAAAACCTTGAAATAAAAAAAGGTGAGAAGGTGTTATTGTTGGGTGAAAGTGGTTCTGGCAAAACAACCCTACTCTCACTTCTATGTGGTTTCTTGAATCCATTGTCTGGAACGATATCAATTAACGGTAATGAAATTAATAAACTTTCATCTAAATCAAAAGATGAATATCGAGCTGATAATATTGGAATTATTTTCCAGCAGTTTAATCTCTTACCTTACGCAGGCGTAATTGATAACATTTTACTTCCACTTTATTTTTCTAAAGTCAGATCAAACAGTATTATTAATCCGCAAGAAACTGCGGTTCAATTATGCAGGCAATTAAGATTACCATATGACGTAATTAATTATAAAGCCGACAGTTTAAGTGTGGGTCAGCAACAAAGAGTGGCTGTTGCTAGAGCCTTAATTGGAAATCCATCTCTAATTATTGCAGATGAACCGACATCTTCAATAGATTCTGCGGCGCAGCAAATATTCTTAGATTTGATGTTTGAGCAAATTTACAAAAATGAATCTACTTTATTAATGGTATCGCATGATAAGTCATTATCCAGCCGTTTTGATCGCTTAATCGATATAAATGAAATAATTACTAGAGAAAATTAAACATGTTATTAAAACTCTCAATCAATTCTCTTTATGCACGATTATTAACAGTAGGAATGACAGTGCTGGCAATATCATTTTCTTTGATGCTTTATATGAGTGTCGAAAAATTGAGAACATCAGCTTACACTAGTTTTACAGATACTATTTCTCAAACTGATTTAATTGTAGGAGCAAGAGCAAGTTCAGTTCAATTGATGCTCTATTCCGTCTTTAGAATTGGTAATGCTACTAACAATATAACGTGGGAAAGTTATCAAGACATCTTGAATAAAGATGAGATAGACTGGGCAGTGCCAATTTCTTTAGGTGATAGTCACAAAGGATTTAGGGTGATGGGTACTACTGAAGAATTTTTTACTCGATATAAGTATAGAGGTGGTCAATCTATAAATATCAAAAAAGGTTATTTATTTGATGACTTGTACGATGTTGTATTGGGTGCAGGAGTTGCTGAAAAATTACAATATGACGTCAACACTCCTCTTATAGTTTCACATGGATTACAATCATTTTCAGATCATGATGACCAGCCATTTAAGGTTTCAGGTATATTAGAAAAAACAGGCACACCTGTGGATAATACAGTGATTGTAAGTCTCGCTGCTATCGAAGCAATTCACGTTGATTGGTCTACGGGTGCAAAAATTCCCGGACAAGAAACACCAATTGAAGAAATAAGAAAGATGGATCTTTCTCCAAAGAACATTACTGCTGCTTTACTAGGCGTCAAATCAAAGTTAACCATTTTCAATCTTCAGCGTTGGATCAATAATTATCCAGAAGAAGCCATGACTGCAATTCTTCCAGGTGCTGCGCTCCAAGAGCTATGGCGAGTTGTAGGCGTTGTAGAAAATCTGTTGCTTGGAATATCAGTGGTCGTGATATTTACGACACTTATTGGGATGACTGCGATTATGTTCTCAAGTTTAAGTGAACGAAGAAGAGAAATGGCCATCTGGAGAGCTATGGGGGCATCTCCTTTGACGATTGTTGGCTTATTAATGCTTGAGGCTATTTTTATTTCTTTATTAAGCATAATACTCAGTTTAGTTCTATTATTTATCTCATTAAACGTGTTACAGCCATGGATTGATTACAATTATGGTATTTTAGTAAATATTGAAATGTTGTCGATAAGGGATGTTTATGTGTTCGCTCTATTCATTTTTGCATCTATGCTTATAAGTTTATTGCCAGCATTGAGAGCATACTGGTTTTCAATAAATGACGGCATGACAATAAAAATATGATGAGAAAATTAAAATTACTGATTTTACTGATTTCTTTAATGTCTACGGCAGCCCATTCTGCTCCAAAAGAAATTGATTGGGATGACTTAATACCATGGACAGCAGTTTTTAGTCCAGGCGAGGTAAAATTTAATAAAAGTCTTGTAGATAAAGAAGTTAAAATTCCTGGTTATGTGCTGCCTTTAGATATGTTTGGCCGGGATATTAATTCATTCTTGCTGGTTCCTTATATAGGCGCGTGCATTCATGTGCCTCCTCCTGCCCCTAATCAAATAGTTTATGTAGAAGCTGAGGTGCCATGGCAAGGATTAGCATGGTGGGAACCCGTCTATGTAACTGGAAAAATAAAAATTGAGAACCAGAATATTAAAGACCTTGCAATTGTAGGCTATGAAATGTCAGCAAGTGATATTGAGTACTATCGTGGAGAGACTGGTACTCATGGTTTTTTTGACTGGTAATACTTTTTGAAATATTAATGGAATTTTGATAATTTAACTCTAGGTAAGCAAATATGGAAAATAATTCAACTCAAGTACCAGTCACTGTACTAACGGGTTTCTTAGGCGCTGGTAAAACTACCTTACTAAATCGTATCTTAACAGAACAGCATGGCCGTAAATATGCTGTTATTGTTAATGAATTTGGTGAGCAGGGAATTGATAATGACCTTGTTGTTGATGCTGATGAAGAAGTCTTTGAAATGAATAACGGCTGCATTTGTTGTACTGTTAGAGGTGACCTCATTCGTATCCTTGGAGGTTTAATGAAGCGTGCAGATCAGTTGGATGCAATCATTGTTGAAACCACTGGACTTGCTGACCCGGCACCTGTAGCTCAAACATTTTTTGTGGATCAAGACGTTGCAGATCGTACGAAATTAGACGCTATTGTTACAGTTGCGGATGCAGTACATCTTAGCTCTCAATTAGGAGGACATCACGAAGCTGAAGAGCAAATTGCTTTTGCAGATGTGGTGTTACTTAATAAAATTGATCTTGTCGATCAGAATCAAATAAAGGGTGTTCATGACCGCATTCGCAAAATCAATCCTTATACAAAAATAATTGAAACCAATCGTTGTAAAGCCCCTCTTGATGAGGTTCTAGGTCTTAACGCTTTCAGCCTTGACCGTGTTTTAGAAGTTGAACCAGATTTTCTAGACTCAGATCATGATCATGAACATGATGACGATGTGACGAGTATTTCTTTTGTATCAGACACGCCTCTTATTATGGAAAAGTTTGAGTCATGGTTTGGCAATCTTCTGCAAACACACGGCCAAAATATTTTAAGGTCAAAAGGTATAATGGACTTCAAGGGTGAAAATGATCGTTATGTATTTCAAGGGGTACACATGCTTATGGATGCATCACCAATGGGTCCTTGGCCCTCAAAAGCAAAACGAAATTCACGTGTTGTATTTATTGGTCGCAACCTAGATAGCATGAATCTAAAAGAAGGCTTTGAAAGCTGCAAATCTGAATAAATGCTTTGATTAATGATCGAGCAAATAATAAAAAAATCACAATTTGAGGAAAGAGGTACATTATTTGAGACTGGAGCGCCTGTAACGTGTTCAGTCTCAATTGATAAAGTTATTGCGGTTGGTTTTGGGGATGGATCGCTCAGATTATATAAACCTGATGCCGAACCAGTTGTAGTGCATGCACATAATGGAGTAATCCTAAGTATCGCAGCCAATGATAGTCATATTATAACTGGTGGCCAAGATGGATTATTTTTAAGGATATCTCTAAATGGTGAAATTGAGGAAATTTATAATTTTGGAACTCAATGGGTGGATAATGTAGCAGCATATGAAGATATGTTTCTATGTTCATCCGGCAAAAATGTTTACATCTGGTCAGGAGATAATAACAAACCAAAATTGCTAGAGCACCAAAGTACAATAGGTGGAATTGCCATTGACCAAAACGGAAGACGTATTGCTGTTTCTTGTTATGGTGGCGTGACTTTATGGAGGTACGAAAAAAATAAATGGAAATCATCTAAATTCGCCTGGAAAGGCTCTCATAGTAAAGTTGGGTTTAGTCCAGATGGTAAATATATTGTGACAACAATGCAGGAAAATGAACTTCATGCTTGGCGAATTCGAGATAAAGCTAGTTTTGCTATGTCAGGCTATCCTTCGAAAGTAAAGAGCTTCACATGGGCTGGCGACAATCCTTATCTCGTCACTGCAGGCGCAAGAGAAGCCATATGCTGGCCATTCGATGGCAAAGAAGGTCCACGTGGTCGCACTCCGTTATGTATAGCAAGTGGTGGTCAAGAAAATGCTACCTATGTTGAAACCCTTCCTGGAGAAAAAGCAATATTTGCAGGATTCAAAAATGGCATGGTTCTTCTTTCAGAGTTATCAGAAAATCCAAACGATGTTCTCATTCAAAGCCCAACTGGTTCTGAAATCTCTAACATAAGTATTTCGCCTGATCGCTCGCATATTCTGGTTGGCGACATCAAAGGTAAAGTTT
>CACKXV010000030.1 GCA_902604225.1 uncultured Pelagibacteraceae bacterium
TTTTGCAGGTGGTGGTGAAGAACTTGACTGGACTTTATCAGCTTTATTTGACGCAATGCCAGCCCTTTCGTCAAAATATAATGATGATCCAACAAAAGCTTCGAGGGCTTTTGACACTCATAGAGATGGTTTTGTAATTGCTGGTGGAGGAGGTGTGGTTGTTCTTGAAGAGCTAGAAACTGCAATAAAAAGAAATGCAAAAATATACGCAGAAATTGTCGGCTATGGTGCGACTTCAGATGGCTATGATATGGTTCAACCTTCAGGAGAAGGTGCAGCAAGGTGCATGCTTATGGCAACTAAAGATACAGAAAAAGTTGACTATATAAATGCTCATGGAACTTCTACTCCTGTAGGAGACAAAGCAGAATTGAAAGCTATTAAAGAAGTTTTTAAAAATGAAATTCCCTTTATAAGCTCTACTAAGTCTTTAAGTGGACATTCACTTGGAGCTGCTGGAGTACACGAGTCAATTTATACTTTACTTATGATGAATAACAATTTTCTATCAGAATCAGCAAATATTGAAGAGTTAGATGAAGATGCTAAAGGCATGAATATATTGACTTCTCGTATAGATGAAAAAATTAATACAGCAATGAGTAATAGTTTTGGTTTTGGTGGAACTAATGCTTCTTTAGTTTTTAGGAGGTATGAGTCGTGAAATCACTGAGTGGTAAAAAAGGTATTATAATGGGAGTTGCAAATGATCATTCGATCGCTTGGGGAATATCACAACAACTTGCTAATGAAGGAGCTGAACTATGTTTTACTTACCAAGGTGAGTCTTTAGAAAGAAGGGTAAAGCCGTTAGCAGAATCGATCAATAACGATTTTTTAATTGAGTGTGATGTCTTAAAAGATGGTTCTATAAAAGATTCATTCAAACTTATTGAAGAAAGATGGGGAACTATAGATTTTATTTTACATTCTATTGCTTTTTCAAATAAAGATGAATTAAAGGGTAAGTATCTAAATACCTCTAGAGAAAACTTTTCGAACACCATGTTGATTTCATGTTTTTCATTTACTGAAGTTGCTCATGAGGCTGAAAGACTTATGAAAAATGGAGGATCTATGGTTACTTTAACATATGACGGCTCCCAAAAATATATTAGGAATTACAATGTAATGGGTGTTGCAAAAGCCGCTTTGGAATCAAGTGTGAGATATTTAGCGGCTGATTTAGGACCCGCAAACATTAGAGTTAACGCTCTCTCTGCTGGTCCAATGAAAACTCTTGCAATGGCTGGAATATCAGGTGGTAAAGATATGATGAAATGGTCTGAGAAAAATTCTCTTATGAATAGAAATATTAACCTCGAAGATGTTGGTAAATCAGGCCTGTATTTACTGAGCGATATGTCTTCAGGTGTTACAGGTGAAGTTCATTACGTAGATTGTGGGTATAATAAAGTGGGAGTTCCAAAAGAAATTTAATTCTTCTCAGACAAAAGTGAAAATTGTTTTGATACTGTTCCCTGTTCTCTATCTAAAAGACTAGTTGGATAATCACCTGTGAAACAATGATCTGTAAATTGGGGTGTTTCATTATCTCTTTTTTCATAACCCATCGCTTTATAAGTTCCCTCTAAAGAAAGAAAAAATATTGATTTTGAACCAATGATATTATTGATTTCCTCTAATGAGGATTTTGCAGCTATTAGCTCATTGTAATCTGGCGTATCAATTCCATAAAAATCTGGATGCTTAATAGGAGGGCATGCAATTCCAAGATGTACTTCTTTAGCTCCAGCATCATAAACCATCTTTATAATTTTTTTTGCTGTTGTGCCCCTTACTATTGAATCGTCAATCAGAATAACTTTCTTATTTTTTATATAAGAAGAGTTTGCATTATGTTTTAACTTTACCCCAAATTGCCTAATAGATTGTGATGGCTCTATGAATGTACGGCCTACATAATGATTTCTTATAATGCCTAATTCAAATGGAATTTTGGACTCTTGAGAGTATCCAAGTGCTGCCGGTACTCCAGAATCAGGTACCGGAATGATGACATCAGCATCAATGTGGTTTTCTTTCGCAAGCTCTTTACCTAGATTTTTTCTATAAGTGTAAACAGTTTTGCCACCTACTATACTATCAGGTCTTGAAAAATATATTCTCTCAAAAATACATGGCCTTTCTTGAACTTTAGGGAATGGCTTTATACTTTCCATTCCATCTTCAGATATAATAATTATTTCACCGTGCTCAACATCTCTGACATACTTAGCGCCTATAATATCTAGTGCGCAAGTTTCTGATGTCAGCACGGGCGCTCCATTAAGATCACCAAGAACAAGAGGGCGAATACCATAAGGATCCCTCACTCCAATTAATTTCTTATTAGTTAATATCACTAATGAATAAGCCCCTTGTATTTTGAATAATGCATCTATTAATTTATCAACTGTTTGCTGCCTACTTGATTTAGCTACAAGCTGAAGAATTGTTTCTGTGTCAGATGTTGACTGAAATATAGCACCATCTTTAACAAGAGAATCCCTCAAAATAGATGCATTTGTTAAATTTCCATTATGCGCACATGCAAAACCGCCTGAGGATAGATCTGCATATAGTGGCTGGATATTTTTTAGTATTGAGTTGCCAGTTGTGGAATATCTTACATGACCTATAGCGTTGCTACCTAAGAGTCTATCTATAACTTCTGTTTTATTAAAGTGGTCACCAACTAGGCCGGGTCTTCTGACACCATGAAATTTTTCTCCATCAAAAGTGACAATACCCGCACCTTCTTGACCTCTATGTTGTAGTGCGTGCAACCCTAGAGCTGTTAAAGTTGATGCGTCTGGACTCCCAAATATACCAAATACACCACACTCTTCATGAAGTTTATCTTCAGAAGTATCTATTTGGATCATTTCAAATTTTTAAAAAAATTATTCTTCAGTATCCTTAATTGATAATTTAACTTTACCCTTATCAAAACCAAGAACCTTTACCTTGACTATATCACCCTCATTTACTACGTCAGTAACTTTTTCAACTCTTTCTTTTGAGAGTTGAGAAATATGAACAAGGCCGTCCCTTTTTCCAAAGAAGTTAACAAAAGCACCAAATTCCATAATCTTAACAACTTTACCTTCATAAACCTGTCCCACCTCTGGCTCTTCAATTATAGAATTGATTAGTTCTTTAGCCGCCTCAATACTTTCATTATTGGTTCCAGCAATTTTAACATTTCCATTATCACTGATGTCAATCTTTGCTCCAGATTTTTCTATAATATCCTTAATTGTAGAACCACCTTTACCAATTATTTCTCCAAT
This sequence comes from uncultured Pelagibacteraceae bacterium, assembly GCA_902604225.1. Lineage (GTDB taxonomy): Bacteria > Pseudomonadota > Alphaproteobacteria > Pelagibacterales > AG-422-B15 > CACNXQ01. Next base: position 3,297 of record CACKXV010000030.1, read on the forward strand.
ATTGTCCCTTTTGACTTTTATTGTCTCACTACGAGGGGTGTAAGGACCTAGTTCTGTTCTGGCTTCAGAAATTTCTTTGTTCATTTCATTAAGAATATAGTCTCTCCCACCCTTTGCTTGTTCAAGGGCTTTCTCCATAATTTCATAGGTGATGCCTGTGATCTTAATGTCCATTTGAAGAGAGGTTACACCTTCCTTGGTTCCAGCCACCTTAAAGTCCATGTCACCAAGGTGATCTTCATCTCCCAAAATGTCTGATAGAACTGCAAAATCATCACCTTCTTTTATTAAGCCCATTGCTATTCCTGAAACAGAATTTTTAATAGGAACTCCTGCATCCATTAATGCAAGTGATGAACCACACACAGTTGCCATAGATGATGATCCATTTGACTCCGTAATATCTGAGACTAATCTAATGGTATAATCAAAGTCATCTTTTGATGGTAAAACTGCCTTTAGAGCTCTCCATGCAAGTTTTCCATGGCCAATTTCACGTCTACCTGTTGCTCCTAATCTTCCTACTTCACCAACTGAATATGGTGGAAAATTATAATGAAGCATGAAATTTTCTTTGTATGATCCTTGCAATGCTTCAATTCTTTGTTCATCTTCACCAAACCCTAAAGTTGCCACAACAATTGCTTGAGTCTCACCTCTTGTAAATAAAGCAGATCCATGAGTTCTTGGCAGCCAC
>CACKXV010000031.1 GCA_902604225.1 uncultured Pelagibacteraceae bacterium
GATTTCAGTCCCACCCAGTGATGATGGGGATCCGTTTTTAAATAATTTCAATAAAGATTTACAATCTCTTAAAAATTTAAAGTGGGTTGGATATTTATCAGCTACAAGTGTGTATGGAGATCATAAAGGTGAATTTGTAAATGAGAACTCTGAACTTCTTACAAAGTTCACTAGAGGTATCAATAGAAAACTTGCAGAAGATCAATGGATTGATATTTCAAATAAATACAATCTTCCTCTTCATATATTCAGGATTGCAGGCATATATGGACCGCAAAGAAGCATTATAGATAGAATAAGTTCAGGAAATTTTATTAATGTAATTAAAGATAATCATTTTTTTTCGAGAATTTATATTGATGACTTGGTAAATATAATTAATGCTTCAATGAATAAACCAAATCCCATAAGTATTTACAATGTTGCTGATGATCTACCATCATCTTTAAATGATGTTGTTAGATATATATCTGATAAAACAGGAATAGTAATTGATCGAGAAGTGCAATACTCAGAATTAAGTGAGGATGAAAAAAGGGAAAGTTTCTTCACTGAAAATAAAAAGGTTAATAATAAACTAATAAAGGAGGAATTAGGCGTAATATTAAAGTACCCAACATATATTGAGGGCTATAATAAAATTATTAATTGTTAATTTCTTAAATTCCAGAATTTGTTTCAACTTGTAAACGGCTTATTGCGATACCTATCACGACTAAAATAACCCCAATTAATAGTGAAAATTTCAAAGGTTCATTCATCAACGCCCACCCGTAAAATATCCCAAAAACAGGAATTAAATAAGCAACTTGCATCATGAATGTGGTGCCTGCAGAGCGAATTAAAACTTGCCTTAAGCTAAAAGCTAAACCCGTAGGAATAATTCCTAAATAAATCACGGCAGTTATTGCTGCAGTGTTTACTTCATAACTCATTGGCTGTGCATAAATGAACATAAACGGAATAAGCCATATGCTTCCCCACGCTAGCGTATTCATTGTTACCATGTCGGACGGCAAGTCTGAGACTTTTCTGATAATTAAATTTGATACCACATATGAACAACCTGCAAGATATATAGCAAGGGCGCCAATAAAACTTGACATATCTGTAACAAAAACCTGCACACCTACAGCAAATACGACCCCTGAAAAGCCTATAATCGTTCCAATTGTTTTTCTCAAATTGAGTTTTTCATCTTCAGTAAAGTAGTGTGCGAGTATAAGAGCTAAGAAAGGATTAGCAGACATGATTATCACTCCAATATTACTTGGCAGCGACATAAGCCCATATGGAATTAATGTAAATGGTATTGCTGCATTAAATAATCCTATGATTGCATAAGTAAATGAATTTTTTTGAAAGAGTTCTAAATTTCCTGAACGAAAAAGAACAGCCAATAATAATATTAAAGCACCAATAAACGTTCTAAAAAAACCAACTTCAATTGGGTTAAACATTAAATTACAAAATTTTATTGCAACAAATGATGCGCCCCAAACAGCACCAAGAAAGATTAGAAGAAAATAATTATTTAATGTGGAATTCACAGAGCTAACTCTGTGATTGTTTGGAATAATATCTTTAGATCCTGATCTCTGGACAAACTATGATCACCATCTTCAATTATTTTCAGTTGTTTATTTTCACTTTCGATCTTATTAATAATTTTTTCAGAAGTCTCAAAACTTATAACTTGGTCTAGTCGCCCATGAAGCAATCTTATAGGACACTTTATTTTAATTGGCTCGTGTAATATCATATTCTTCTTGCCGTCTTCTAAGAATTTATAAGTAATCGTATAATCTTCCGAATATTTGTCCCAATTGATAATAATTTTTCCATCTTTTTTAATTTGAGTTTTTTGTTCTTTACTCAACCTATTCCACTCTCCAACTACAAAGTCAGGAGCCGATGCGATGCCTATTAATCCATGTATCGTTTGAGGATTTCTCTTAGCTACTATTAAAGAAATCCAACCCCCCATACTTGACCCAATAATTATATTAATCTTTGATTTACATAAATTGAAAATCTCATGAGCTTCCTCCGACCACTTGCTAATACCCCCATCTTCAAACTCACCTGCTGACGATCCATGACCTGAATAATCGAATCTTATGAAATTTAAATTATTTGTTTTACACCATGCACTTAAAGCAGTCGCTTTTGTTCCAGTCATGCTAGAGCTGTAACCTCCAAAAAAAAATATGGAGATCTCTGAATTCTGATTCTCATGCAAATATGCAATTTGGTCGTTTAGAGATGATTTATGATATTTTATTTTATTGAGCATAATGATTTACTATTAAGCATTTAACTATTAGAAATACTATATGCAATCAAAAATTTGTGTATTGCAAGTTATACCTAATCTTGACGTTAGTGGGGCTTCACAAGGTTGTGTAGATGTTGCAAATTATTTGACAGAAAAAAATTATAATTCCTACATTGCAACAAATTCAGGACAAAATATAAAGAAAGTTAGTGAACATGAAACTAAAGTCATAAAAGTTCCCGTACATTCAAAGAACCCTTTAATCATAATTTTGAATATCTTTAGGCTTGCAAGGATTATTAAATTATTTGGTATAAATATCCTTCATGTACGAAGTAGGGCGCCTGCATGGAGTTCGTATTTTGCTTGTTTAATGACGCGCACTAAATATGTTTCTACTTTTCATGGAACCTATAATTTTAATAATGCTTTGAAAAAATATTATAATTCAGTCATGCTAATGACTGACGGCACAATCGCGATTTCCAAATTTATATATAACGAGATCAAGACCAAATATCAAAAAATGCCAAAAGTAATTAAAATAATTCCAAGAGGCATTGACTTAGAATTTTTCAATGTAGCATCTATAGATCAACAAATTAAAAATGACATTTTAAAAGAGTTTAAAATAAATAAAGATGCTATCAAAATAATGTTGCCTGGGAGAATGACAGAATGGAAAGGTCATTTTCTATTACTAAAAGCGTTTGAGCAAGTAAGCCAACAAACTGAGAAAAAACTTGAATTATTAATGGTAGGTCCTGACGACAATACTTCACTTAAAAAAAGATTAACGACATTTGTTCATGAAAAAGATATTGAAGGTAATGTGCATTTTATCAGTGCAAGAAATGATATTAATAACTTTTACAGCATTGCAGATATAGTTGTCTCACCATCTACAGATCCCGAGGCTTTTGGTAGAATTTCTGTTGAAGCGCAAGCAATGGGCAAATTTGTTATAGCCTCTAATCATGGGGGTTCAACTGAAACTATTATTAATAATGAAACAGGTTACTTATTTAATAATGCCGATGAGAATGATTTAACT
>CACKXV010000032.1 GCA_902604225.1 uncultured Pelagibacteraceae bacterium
AAAAGAGATTCTATCATTTTTAAATTCTCTAATACTGATCGTAAATTGATCTATAGATTTTGATATCTCTAAATCAACAGAAGTAAGATTTCCAAAATTGTTATAAAATGAGTCTTTAGGTAAAATTTTCCCTAATTCAGATTTACCAGAAAGTCGAAATGTTAAGTTCTCTAGAAAATTTGGCTGATATAAATCCTGTAAATTACCTAAAGAGTTAGAATTAATTACTAATGTAATATCATTTGAAGAAATTACATTATTAATCTGTTCCGATTTGATAAAAACTTCTTCAGCCATTATCTTTATTAACTGACCTTTTTTTTTATAAAGAAGATCAATTAATTTAAAATCAATTTTGATTTTGTTCGAACTTAATGATGTTTCATTTCTTAGTATAAGATCTGTCTTGGAAATATCAAAAAAAACTCCTATATCATCATTATGCATTAATGTGAGATCATTAGACTTTAGATTAATATCATATTCATTCTTCAAGTATGACGATAGTCTTTGCTCCAAAAAATTTACATTTAACCCACCGAAGATTACCTTAGCAATAAGGCCAATAATTAATAGAGTAAGCACCGCTAAGACTGAAGACGTGATATATAAAAATAAAAGTTTTTTACTCACTGTTTTATTTTAAATTAGAAAATATTAGTTTGTCTATGTCGCCATCTAATACGGCATCTGGATCAGATACTTCAAAGTTGCTTCTTAGGTCTTTTACCATTCTATATGGATGCAGAACATAGGATCTTATCTGATTTCCCCAGCCAATTTCAGATTTTTCGTCTTCTTTAGCTTTTCGTTCATTGTCCATTTTTTGAGCTTCAATTTCATACAATTTTGATTTGAGTAAATTTATAGCTATCGCCTTATTTTTGTGTTGCGATCTCTCATTTTGGCATTGAACAACTATTCCTGTCGGAATATGCGTAATTCTTATTGCACTATCTGTTGTATTGACATGTTGGCCACCTGCTCCAGATGCCCTAAATGTATCAATTCTCATATCTTTATCTTGTAAATTAACTTCGATAGTCTCATCAACAAAAGGGGAAATCCATACACTTGAAAAACTTGTATGCCTTCTTGAATTTGAGTCAAAAGGGGAAATTCTTACGAGTCGGTGAATACCTGACTCTCTTTTTAAATACCCAAAAGCAAAACTGCCTTCTATTAATGCTGTACATGACTTAATCCCCGCTTCATCACCGAAAGACTCGTACATTAATTTAAAATTAAATTTTTTCTTTTCAGCCCATCGCATATACATTCTTAAAAGCATTTGCGCCCAATCTTGACTCTCAGTGCCACCTGCGCCAGCATGTATCTCTAAATAACAACTTTTGCTATCAGCCTCACCGTTAAATTGTAATTTAAATTCATTTTCTTCTAATTCAGACAAAATAGCAGTTATTGTGGCATGACATTCATTAATTGACACTTCATCAGACTCTTCTTGAGCGAGAATATAATAATCACTTACCTCAGATATTTTAGTTTCATAATCACTGATAAGATTTATTTTATTTTCATTTTCACTGATGTTCATCATGACTTTTTTTGCTTCATCAGGATTAGACCAAAAATCTTGAGCTTCTGTTTTATTTCTAAGGTTGATTAATTGTTTTGATACTTCGTCGGTGTCAAAGATGGCTCCGAATAAAATCTAGTTTTTTATTTGCCAGACTGATTAAATTCGTAAATTCAATATCCATTATTAATAAATCAAAAATTCGTTTTCTTCACTGTTTTCAACCTCAATAATTTGAAAACCTTCCGAACCTACCAGTGTTTCCATTACATTAGAGAGTTTATCACTTTTTCCAAATGCTTCATATATTGTTTTAACATCATTTACTTTATTAGATATTTGTCCAGTTTCATAATCAATTTTTATTAGTTCTACACCTGCAGGTATAATAAAAGGTAGAGATTTTTTATTTTCATAGTAGTTTTTTATAAAATTTTTAAAAATTGGCACTGCTACAGATGAACCTGTTTCCCTTTTACCCAATGACTCTGGAATATCAAAACCTGCGTATACACCAACAATAAGATCAGATGTAAACCCTAAGAACCATGCATCAGTATTGTTGTTCGTAGTTCCTGTTTTTCCAGCTATTTCAATACCGTCAATTTTGGTCTTTCTTCCAGTGCCCCGATCTACAGCTCCTTTTAAAATTGAAACCATTTGATACGCATTTACCTCATCAAAAATAATATCTAATTTATCTCTAATTTTTGGCTTAGGATCTTCTTCTATATAAGGTTGATTACAATTTTCACAGGTTACATGTTCCAAAACAAACATATTTTTACCTCTTCGGTCTTGAATTCGATCAATTATACTTGCTTCAACTTTTTTACCTCCATTTGCTAATGAGGCATAAGCAGACGTAAGTTTAATAAGTGATGTTTCACCTGCACCAAGAGCCATGGAAAGTACAGGAGACATATTAGACATTATATCAGTTCTTTTTGCTAACTCGGTTACACGATCCATACCGAGATACTGCGCTATCCTAATTGTCATTAGATTTCTTGAATTTTCAATTCCCTTTCTTAATGTTGAAGGTCCATAAAATTTCTTTCCATAATTTTCAGGCTTCCATTTGGCACGTCCTTTCCCTTGGTCTAAAACGAAAGGTGCGTCAAGAATTAAACTATTAGGCTGTAACCCATTTTCTAACGCCGCCATATACACAAATGGTTTGAACGATGAGCCTGGCTGTCTTTTTGCTTGATATACACGATTAAAATTACTTTCATTGAAATCAAACCCACCTGATAGGGCAAACACTCTTCCAGTGTGTGGATCCATTACGACAATTGCACCATTAATTTTTGGAATTTGTTCTAAATTATAAAAGTTTCCTTTATTAAAAGATACATGAATAATGTCATTAAGACTTAAAACATCATTTGCTTTATTTATTTTTGGACCAAGGTAACCATTTCCAAGATTCTTCCTGGCCCAATTAAAATTTAATAAATGCCCCTGAACAGTATTCTTGCCCTTTAATACTTCTAAATCAACCCTTCCTTTAAATTCGTCAAATTTAATAACTTTTGCTAAAAAGAAATTGTGTGGCTGACTCTTTTCAATATATTTCTCAAACCAGCTCTTATTTTTATTATTATCAACAACTCCTCTATATCCATTTCTTTTATCATATTCTAATAGACCTTTTTTTAATGATAGGTCAGCTATGCTCTGTGTTGACTTATCAAGCGATGATCTTACCGAAAGCCCACCCGCATATAGAACATCCTCACCATATGCTTCAATTATTTGCCTCCTAATTTC
>CACKXV010000033.1 GCA_902604225.1 uncultured Pelagibacteraceae bacterium
ATGATTATAGTGAGGAACAAAAACTCCATGAGGATGAAGCAGTTTTTGAATTTGCATTTTTAAAGTTTGGAACAAGATTTGGAATCTAAATACTTTTATTCCACATGTTGTTGAACCAGCACAACCTCCGATAAACATTCCAAAAAATAAAAGATAAATTGGAAAAGGTCCCCATAAATTATAATTATCAGATGTATAACCAGTCCCTGTAATTATAGATATAACATTGAATGCTCCACTTCTAATTGACTCTTCAATACCTTTTATATCAGTGAACCATAAGTATAATATTACCAACAGAGAGCTAAAAAATATTATTCCAAGAAATGTAAGTATCTGTGTGTCTGAAATTATTCTTTTGAAACCATCCTTGAATGCTTCAAGATAAATTAATATTGGAAGACTACTCAGTACCATAAAAATTATTGCAATATATTCTAATGATTGACTGTTAAAACTAGCAAATGAATTATTTTGAGTTGAAAATCCACCAGTAGCGATTGTTGTCATTGAGTGAACTAGAGCATCAAAGAAGTTCATCCCACCTAACCAATATGCAACTAAGCAAACGAATGTCAGTGTCAAATAAATTATGATAACAGCAGAGGCAATCTGTGTTGTTCTGGGAAGAATTTTATCTGTTGTATCTGAGTTTTCTGCTCTGAATACCTGCATTCCTCCAACCCGAAGAACAGGCAAAATACTTACAGCCATTACAATAATTCCGATACCACCAATCCACTGTAATAAACCTCTCCATATTAACATTCCCTCCGTTAATGATTCAACATTCTGAATAACGCTCGACCCAGTTGTTGTAATTCCCGACATTGACTCAAATATCGAATTGGTAAAATTTAACCCTTCTTCAGTGAAATAAAAAGGTAAAGCAGCAAATATACTAATTGATAGCCAAGATAATGATGTAATTAAAAATGCATCCTGCATCAAAATTTTATCATTTTCTTCATTTCGAGTAGATATTAGGAATGTAACACCAAATCCAAATGTTATAATCGCACTAGTAATAAAAGACTTCCAAGTATTGTTACCCATTCCAAGATCAATTATCATTGGGATGAGCATTACTAGACTAAGGGCAATTAAAAGATACCCTAATACATTAAGTATTATCTTAAAATTTATCATTAAATTAAATTATTAATTCTTTTTAAGAATAGATCCTTGATTGATCATACTATAAAACTCTCTTCTTGTAGAGGAGTCAGTTCTAAATTTTCCTAAAAGCTGACTTGTGACCATAGAAATACCTGGCGTACCAATGCCTCTTGTCGTCATACATTGGTGCTGTGCTTCAATAACAACCGCAACACCTTTTGGTTTCAGAACATCTTGAATACAATTAGCAATTTGAGCAGTTAGCTTTTCCTGGATTTGCATTCTCTTCATATAAATACGCGTAATTCTTGCAAGCTTACTTATTCCTACTACTCTTTTATTAGGCAAATATGCTACATGCGCCGAACCTATAAAAGGGGCAATATGGTGTTCACAGTGCGACTCGATCCTGATGTCGCGTAGCATAATAATTTCATCATAACCTTCAAGTTCGTCAAAAGTTTTTGATAAAACTTCCTTAGGGTCATCATTGTAACCTGAAAACCAATCTTCATAGGCTCTTACAACTCTCTTGGGTGTCTCTATTAAGCCTGGTCTATCAGCATCCTCTCCTACAAAAGATAACAAAGTTTTAACTGCTGCCTCTGCTTCCTGACGAGAAGGCTTTATATTTATCTTTTTTTTCATGATTTTGAAGTCAGATTACTATATGAAATTCTTATAAATATATAGTTTTATTATTTGCGAAAAAAACTAATAAATTATCTAAATATTCAAAAACAGATAAAATTTGTTAATTTTTCACCGATTTACAAGAATAATATGGTAATGTCCAAAAATATGCAGTCAATACGTGAAATTAGTAAAGATGCGAAAGCCTGGCCATTTGTTGAGGCTAAGAAAATAATAAAGAAAGCTCAAACCAATAAAAAGCAAACAATTAGATTGCAGACTGGATATGGTCCAAGTGGATTACCTCATATTGGTACATTTGGTGAGGTCGCAAGAACAACAATGATTTCAAATGCTATAAAATCGTTATCAGATATTGAAGTAGAACTTATTGCCTTCTCTGATGATATGGACGGACTTCGCAAAGTGCCTGACAATGTTCCTAACCAAAAAATATTAGAAGAGAATCTTCATAAACCTCTTACATCAATTCCAGATCCATTTGAGACAAGTAAGAGCTTTGGTGACCATAATAATGAAATGTTACAAGAATTTTTAGATAAATTTGATTTTCAGTATACATTTAAAAGTGCGACTGAGCTTTATACTTCAGGGTATTTTGATGATCAACTTATCAATGTGTTGAATAATTATGAGTCGATTAAAAATATTATTCTACCAACATTAGGAGAAGAGAGAAAAAAAACATACAGCCCATTCCTTCCAATTTGTCCCAAAACCGGACATGTGCTTGAAGTTGAAATTATTTCTATTAATCCTGATAACAATTCAATTACATATATAAGTGAAAATAAAGAAGTTGAGCAATCTATTTTAAAAGGAAAATGTAAACTTCAATGGAAAGTTGATTGGGCAATGCGATGGGGTGCCCTTGACATTGATTATGAAATGTATGGTAAAGATTTAATACCTACTTTTCAGCTTTCTTCAAAAGTAAGTCGAGCACTTGGTTATTCACCTCCAGAGAACTATTTTTATGAACTATTTCTAGATCAAAATGGAGAAAAAATATCAAAGTCTAAAGGCAATGGATTAACTATAGAGGAATGGTTGTCATACGCGCCCAAAGAAACATTAAGTTATTTTATGTACCAAAACCCAAGAAGAGCCAAGAAACTCTTTCATGATATCATTCCAAAGTCATCTGATGAATTCCTAAGTCATTTAAACAAATTTAATACTCAATCTGATCATGAGAAGATTGAAAATCCAGTTTGGCAT
>CACKXV010000034.1 GCA_902604225.1 uncultured Pelagibacteraceae bacterium
ATTTGCTTAGGGACGTTACTTAATGCAAGATTTATTGCAAAAAAAGAGGTTTCTAAAATGGGAATATTTGGCTTTTTAGCAAAGCTGAGTAATACTTTTTTTATTGATAATTCTGATAAAAACAAAATTATTGAATACAATCACATACTTAATCAAAAACTAAGCCACGGTGAAAATTTTATAATCTTTCCCGAAGGGACGACTTCTGATGGAAATGGAATTAAGCAATTTAAATCATCAATGTTAGAATGTGCGTTTGATAAAAAAAATCTAATACATATTCAGCCTATTTCTATATGCTATTCAAGAAAAAATAACTTGCCAATGGGACTCTTTTTAAGGAGGCACATTTCTTGGGTCGGTGATACTTCAATGGTTGATGCAATGATTAATTTTTTAAGCTCTGGGCCTGTTACAGTTGAGCTAGTATTTCATAATGAGCTTAATGCAAGTAGCTTTAATAATAGAAAAGATTTGACCTACTATTGTGAAAATCAGATACTTCAGGGCATAAATCAAACTCTTAAAATTAACTAAAATGCAAAACCGTTCATTTTATGTAAAATCATATGGCTGTCAGATGAATGTCTATGATAGTCAAAAAATAACTTCAATACTTGAGAGCAAAGGACTAAAAAATAAATTAGACCCTAAATCAGCTGATTTAGTAATTTTTAATACATGTAATATTCGTGAAAAGGCAGCACATAAATTATACTCTGATATAGGAAGAGTAAACCAACTGGGATTAAAAAAAACAATAGCAGTCGTTGGGTGTGTAGCTCAAGCTGAGAACTCTGAAATGTTTCGAAAAAATAAATCAATTGATATTGTACTTGGACCTCAAAGCTATCATCTCCTTCCAAAAATGCTGGACGATTTAGAAAATAATTTCAAACAAATCAACACTGATTTTATAGTGAATGAAAAATTTGATTATTTATCTGAGCAAATGAGACCGCAAGGGGTGTCTTCAATGGTAACAATCCAGGAAGGATGTGATAAATTTTGCTCTTTCTGTGTTGTGCCTTATACAAGAGGTCCTGAATATTCTCGCCCTATTAAATCCATTAGCGATGAAGTAAAATTACTATCTCAAAAGGGAGCAAAAGAGATTGTATTCCTTGGTCAGAACGTGAATGCATATAATGATAAATCAAATAATAATGATGCCAAACTATCAGATTTGATTAGAGCAATTAGCGAATTTGATAGTGTTAAAAGAATAAGGTACACAACATCTCATCCAATTAATATGGATGAAGAATTAATTCAAGAACACAAAAGTAATATGAAGTTAATGCCATTTCTACATTTACCTGTTCAATCAGGTTCAGAATCAATTTTAAAAAAAATGAATAGAAAATATGACCCTGATTTTTATCGAAGAACTATCGATAGGTTAAAGAAAGCAAAACCAGATATAGAAATATCATCAGATTTTATTGTTGGCTACCCAGGTGAGACAGATCAAGATTTTAATGACACATTAAAACTTATTGATGATATCAAGTTTACCCAATCTTATTCATTTATTTATAGTTCAAGACCTGGAACCAAGTCGTCGACAGAAGCCGATAACACTCCCATTTCTGTGAAAAAAGAGAGACTACTAGTGTTACAAGAAAAATTAAAAAAAATTCAATACTCCTTTAATAATGAGTTTTGTAATAAAACTGTAAAAGTGTTAATTGAGAATCAAAGTACAAGTAACCCTGAGTATTTCTTTGGAAGAACGCCATTTATGCAATCTGTTTATATAAAGTCCAATGATCTAGTGCCAGGTCATGAAAAAGATATTGATATTACGTCTTGCAACCATAAGAGTTTATATGGTACTTGTTGAAAATTGATTATCCACTTAATTTGAAAAATAAACAAATAAAACCCATATCCGAGAATCAAAAGGACCTGACATCAGGATCTTCCATAATAAATATTGATAACTTCGACGTTGTAGAGATATTTGGAGTTAACAATGAAAATTTAAATTTTTTTGAAGATCAGCTTCCCATAAAGGTCTTTCAAAAAGGAAATCAACTAAATATTAAAGGTGAAAAAAAATACAGAAATATTTTGCGAAATGCAATTTTAAAAACACAACAGGATTTAAAATCTAACAGAAAAGGAAATAATATTAATTTAATGCAGGAGAATCTAAAAATGCAATCTTTAAATGAAAATGATAAAATAAGAAACTTGACAGTTACCAAGACAGCAAAACTTGATGTCATTGGTAAAAGTAAAATGCAAAATCATTATTTAGATATACTTCAGAAAAAGAAAATTATCTTTGCAGTTGGTCCAGCTGGAACAGGTAAAACATTTTTAGCAGTTGCTGCAGCTGTTTCTCAATTATTAGATAATAAATTTGACAGAATAATTCTATCTAGACCAGCAGTGGAAGCTGGAGAAAAACTTGGTTTCTTACCTGGAGATTTAAAAGAAAAGGTAGATCCTTACTTGAGACCTTTGTATGACAGTCTTTATGATCTTATGCCGTCAGATATAGCCTTAAGGAAAATTGAATCTTCTGAAATTGAAATTGCTCCCTTAGCTTTCATGAGAGGTAGGACATTAAATAATTCCTTTGTAATATTAGATGAAGCTCAAAACGCAACTCATACACAAATAAAGATGTTCTTAACCAGGTGTGGTAAAAATTCTAGAATGGTCGTTACAGGTGATCCATCTCAAATCGATCTGAATAGAAAAAGTGATTCAGGATTATTAAAATCAGTTAAAATTTTAGAAAAAATTGATAATATTGAGGTTGTTGAGCTCGGCTCAAAAGA
>CACKXV010000035.1 GCA_902604225.1 uncultured Pelagibacteraceae bacterium
TCACTCAGAAGTAATTTTTCTTGGAAAAAGCTTATCAAGTATGACTGCAAGTGCAGGAAGTGTTGTCATTGCACAAACCATGTTGATTAAGAACATGAATGTCAATAATGATCCCATATCAGCTTGAAATTTTAATGCAGAAAATGACCAGGTAGAGACGCCAATTGCAAGTGTAATTGCTGTGAAGACAACTGCCGCACCAGTATTTGCAAAGGTATGCTCGAAAGCTTCAGTAATATTCATACCCTCTTTTAGGCGTGTCTGGGTTCTATTGTATATATAGAATGCATAATCAACACCTACCCCAACCGCTAACACCATCACAGGTAGAGTAGAGACCTTTAAACCTATTTGCGCTAGATCCATAAATGCATAACCCAACATAGTTGCAAATGTAAGAGGTACTGTGCAACATATCGTTGCTCGCCAATCAAGATAAGTTACAAAAACTAAAATTAAAATAACTATGTAAACAATTATCATCATTGGTAGTTCACCTTTTTCGATGACTTCATTGGTTGCATATTGAATTCCAACTGATCCACTTGCCAATCTATTTTTAATTTCATCAGATTCAAAAATGATGCTTTCGAACTCTGGATTATTTTTAAAAAATTCCTTAATGCTTATTTCTGATTGTTTAATATCTTTTACCATGTAATTTACATTGTCATCGAAGGAATCAATATCTCTATAATAACTAATTAAACCAGGGCCAAGCATAATATTTCTAGTATTGAAGCCGTTCTCATAGCCGAAATCAGTAAACTCATCGTCAGTAAATATTTTTGGATTATTAATATTTAATAAATCTTCAATATTTGTTTCTTCGCCTCCTAAACCATCAACTGTTGGTATTACATCTGTGCCTTCTGCAGGCTTTGCAATTAGAGTTTTAAATGTTATCGTGTCATCTAATTCACGAAACTTTTCGTTATAATCCTCAATACTTTGAATGACGGTATTTAATGTAGTTGCTTTATGATCTTCCGTGAAAACATAAATGGGCATAATAGAACACTGTTCATTTATCAGCCCAGTAGATGGATCTACAACACTTGTAGCAAATCCTAGTGCTTGTTCATTTCTAGGTAGATTTGACCATTTTAGATTACCCTCAGCATAACCACTCAAAGCTCTTTTTGCCACACTTGAGAGAGATATTACTTTCGAAACACCTGGGATATTTTCTAAGTACCAATGAAGATTATTTTGTGCATCCATTACATATGTAGATCTGCAAGGATTAACACCTCCTGTGAAAGATGCTTCTGTAATAACTACTAAGACATCTGTCGTAACATTATATCTTTTTGTTATTTCATTTATATCTTGATTAAATCTTGCCTCTGGTCTTAGTTCTGGAGCTCCAGCGTGCAGGTCTCCAACATGTCTCTCACTCGCTAAATATGCAGCACCTATAAATAGTACTGCACTAACAGAAAGTGTAATAACAGCCTCCTTTGGTCTTGCCAGCTTTCCAAAAAATCCCATAAGGTTTTGTCTATAAGAAATTGCTGATTGAGCTCTAGTTGCAAAACTCTCATTATATCGTGCATATGATGCTGCAAGGGGTAACATGATAAGATTAGTTACAATTTTAAAAGCTACTCCGATTGAAGCAGTTATGCCCAGCTCCTGTATCATTCCTATTGGAAGCAATATTAGTGTGCCAAAACCTACTAAGTCTGTAACTAACGCCATTGATCCTGGTACGAGTAATCTTGAAAAAGAAGCCCTCGCCGCATACTCAGCAGTTTGTCCTTCTATAACTTCCTTTGTAATTTGATTTACTTGTTGAATACCATGAGAAACACCTATAGCAAAAACTAAAAAAGGAACAAGAATTGCAAGAGGGTCCAATCCAAAACCAAGTATTTTCAACATCCCAAATTGCCAAATAAGAGATGTAAGTGAGCAAACTAATGGAAGAAATGTTAATGTCCAAGATCTAGAGTACCAATAAACTGCTAAAACTGTGAGGAAGAATGCCAATCCAAAAAAGATAACAACATTATAAGCTTCATTTGCTATATCAGAAATCATTTTTGCAAAGCCAGTAATTTCAACCCTGTATTCACCTATTTCATACTGCTCTCTAATGGTCTCAATTTCTTGGCCAAGTTTAAGATAATCTACTTTTTCTCCTGTCTTGGGATTATATTCTGTTAATTCAACCTTAATCAGTGAGGATGTAAAATCATTTGCAACAATACTTCCTACATGGCCACCAGTTAAAATTCTTTCTTTTATATTTTCAATTATTTCAGGTGTAAGGTTTTCAGGTATAACAGTTCCAGGTATGACCTCTGAGCTTTCAAAGCCCTCTTCTGTGACCCTCATTACTCTAATATTAGGAGTCCATAAAGATTGCATTGATCCTTGATTTACTCCAGGAAGATATCTAATAGTATTATTTAATCTAAAAAGGTTGGATAAATATTCTTTTGTGAATATATCCCCTTCCGTAGTTCTGAGAGCTACAGTAATACTGTTTGTTCCACTAAGATCGTCTTGATATTCATAATAAGTTTTAACAAATGAGTGGCTATTGGGTAACTGTTTTTCAAAACCAGCATCCATTCTTATTTGAACAGCGAAGTAAGCCATTACTATAGTAATGAGAACGAATGCCGCAAGAACAGGAAGGCGAAATTTAAAAAACCAATTTTCTATTTTTTGTAACATTATAAGTATTTAT
>CACKXV010000036.1 GCA_902604225.1 uncultured Pelagibacteraceae bacterium
CCTTACTTTAAAATCATAATCGTGAACATCTATTCCTGGACGCATTTTTATTTCTTTTATTGTAACTTCTTTTTGTTTTTTCTTTGAAGTACTTGCTTTTTTTTGGGCCTCATATTTGAATTTTCCAAAATCTAGTATTTTGCATACCGGTGGGTCAACTTGCGGAGATACTTCAACAAGATCTAATCCTACCTCAATTGCTTTTTTTACAGCTTCATCGGTATTAACAACTCCAAGGTTGTTACCTTTTTCATCAATTAGTCTAACTGTGGAAGTGGTTATGAACTCGTTAATTCGGAATTTTGGGCCTTTAGTAGATTGATTGTATCTATTATTTTTCTTTTGAAGTGCTATTTTAATCTCCTATATCTGTTGTTGTGAAGGCATCATACATTTTTTTATAAAAAAATCATTTAAATTTTCAAACTTTATTTTTTCTTGCTTATCGCTTCCAAATACTCTCATTGTTATAGAACGTTCTTCAATTTCCTTCTTTCCAAGAATTAATTGAAATGGAATTTTTTTTAGAGAATTCTCTCTTATTTTATAACTAATTTTTTCATTGCGCAGATCTTTTTCAACTCTTATGCCAGCTTTCTTTAAACTCTTATAAACTTCTTCACCATATTCATTGATTTCTGAAGTTATCGGTGTAACGACCGCTTGCACAGGAGATAACCAAAGTGGAAGTGCGCCTGCGTAGTGTTCAATTAGTATGCCTGTAAACCGTTCTAAAGATCCAAATAGTGCTCTGTGAAGCATTACTGGATTATATTTTTGACCATCTTCACCTACATAATGTGCTTCAAGTCTTTCGGGCATATTAAGATCTACTTGCAGTGTTCCACACTGCCACTCTCTACCTATTGCATCTTTAAGAATAAATTCTAACTTGGGTCCATAAAATGCACCTTCACCAGGATTTAATGAATACTCTAATCCAGTTGCTTCCATTGCGTCTCGTAATGCAGCCTCTGATTTATCCCATACTTCATCATTACCGACTCTCTTTTCAGGACGATCTGAAAACTTAATTGATACGTCCTCAAATCCAAAATCTTTATAAATACTTAAAACCAAATCGCACACCTTTTTACTCTCTTCAGTAATTTGATCTTCAGTACAATATATGTGTGCATCATCTTGCGTAAAAGCACGCACCCTCATTAAGCCGTGTAGAGCGCCAGATGGTTCATATCTGTGTACTTTACCAAATTCTGCAATTTTCAAAGGAAGATCTCTATAACTTTTTAGTCCTTGCTTGTATACTTGAACACCACCTGGACAATTCATTGGTTTAAGAGCATAAACTCGATCATCCCTTGCTTCAGTTGTAAACATATTGTCTCCAAATTTTTCAAGGTGTCCTGACTTTACCCATAAAGACTTATCCATGATATCTGGCGTGTTTATCTCTTCATAGCCAGCTTCTTCTTGGCGACGCCTCATGTAATCAATCAACGTGCTGAATAAAGTCCAACCTTTTGCATGCCAAAAAACAGATCCTGGAGCTTCTTCTTGAAAATGAAATAAATCGAGTTGCTTACCAAGTTTCCTATGATCTCTTTTTTCAGCTTCTTCCAAAAGTATCAGGTATTCTTTTAATTGTTCTTCAGTTTCCCATGCAGTTCCATATATTCTTTGGAGCATTGGATTATTAGAGTCTCCTCTCCAGTAAGCTCCTGCAACTTTAGTTAATTTAAAAGCCTTACCTATTTGTCCAGTAGACTCTAAGTGAGGACCCTTACATAAATCAAACCAATCACCGTGATAATAAACTTTTAATTCCTCGCTTTCAGGCAAGTCTTTAATGATTTCAACTTTATATTTTTCACCTTTATCCGAAAATAATTTAATTGCATCATCTCTATTCATAATTTTAAAAGATGTTTTTTCATCTCGGTTAACAATTTCTTTCATCTTCTTCTCAATGACACCTAAGTCTTTATCAGTAAAAGGATCTTTGCGATCAAAGTCGTAATAAAAACCATTCTCTATTACAGGGCCAATGGTAACTTGCGTTTCAGGAAATAGCTCTTGAACAGCCATAGCAAGAACATGAGCTGTATCGTGACGCAATGTGTCTATAAACTTTTCATTATTTTCCATAGAAGGGTTACTATTATATCATCTATCTACAAATGAGAATCAATTTTCTCAATGACCGTTTCAGGAGACAGTTCGTGTAGATTTTTACTGAAAATACTATGAAAATTATCTGTCTGAATGCTTACTTTCTCTGGAGGTATATGACTTCCAAATATAGCTAAGCCTTTACAGCCCAAATGGGCCGCAAGGTGTGCAGGTCCAGTATCGTTTGAGATTACATATTTTGAGCCAGCCAATATCTTCGATAATTGAAAGAAATTTGTATGATCTTTATTATTCATTAATATTTTGACGTCATAATTTCTTGCTTTTTCATATTCTCCTGGCCCTGGAACAATAATGATATCAATGTCTGGATATTTTATTTTTAATTTAGTAATTAAATCATGGTAATGAGGCCATAGTTTCTGACGATTCTTAATGGAACAAAATGGAAAAAGTGTAATATAATTTTTCTTGATTGATGAGGGTATAACAAATTCTTGATCAATCATCCATGTAACTTGAGGTTTACGTGTAAATTGTACATTCACATTAGCCCTGGATAATTGAATGTTAAAT
>CACKXV010000037.1 GCA_902604225.1 uncultured Pelagibacteraceae bacterium
TAAAAAAGAAACCTCAGATAAGTCTAATTCTTCCAATGATTTTTTAAAATATCTATTCGAAGCAGCTGCAACCCCATATGTTCCATAACCTAAATAAATTTGATTTAAGTAAAGTTCTAAAATTCTTGATTTAGATAGAGTTGCATCAATCTTGATTGCCAATAAAGCTTCTTTTATTTTTCTACTAAGTGAGAGTTCATCATTTAATAAAAAATTTTTTGCAACTTGCTGGGTAATAGTAGACGCTCCCTCAGGTCTTTTATCTGAAAAGAAATAGTAAGTATTTCTTATTATAGCCCTTAATATTCCAGTGGGGTCAATTCCAATATGATTATAAAAATTTTTGTCTTCAGCAGAGATAAATGCATTTTTAAGACTGTCTGGGATATTTTCTATCGGAACAAATATTCTATATTCTCTTGAAAATTCTTTTACTAATTGACCGTTTGAGTCGTGGATTCGTGTCATTACATTTGGTTTATAACTTCTCAAATTAGAGTCATCAGGAAGATCAAATGAATAGTAAACAACTACTGCAAAAAGGCAAAATACGTTGGCCATAAAGGAATACAGTAAGTATTTAATCTGGTTATAGGCACGACTCATAATAGGCTATTAATATTAATATAATTATGGCAATCGTTTGACTATATAGCCAAATATGGAAATCTTAATTATCAATAAAATAAATATTGATTTTTCACAGTTAAAAATATATCAATAAATCATACACTTACATATTTAAAATGACACGCAAATACATATTACAAAAAAAATATTCTCGACTATTAAACATGGTCACATCATTGAAAGGTTTCTATAGATGTCTCATAAATTACTTATTGACGGTTCAAGAGATAGTCAAACGCAGGTTGCTTTATTATCTGAAAATGGCCTTGAAGATTTTGAATTTGAATCTACTTCCAAAAAAAATCTAAAAGGGAATATTTATCTAGGTAAAGTATCTAGAATTGAGGCCTCACTTCAGGCTGCTTTCATTGATATTGGCTCGGACAAGAACGGTTTTCTAGCGTTTGGTGAAATTCATCCGAATTATTTTCAAATCCCGGTTGCGGACAGGGAAGCACTAATTGAAGCTGAGGCCAGTATTGAAGAAAAGCACAATGTTGAAGATGAGATTGAAGAGAATGAAGTGGAAAAAGAATCTGAAAATGACAAAAGTAGTACTGCAACAGAAAACAATCAAGATAATGACTCAGTTAGTGATGAAGAAGTTATAAAAAATAGAAAATATAAATCGAGCGCAAATCTAAAAAGAAAACTCTATAGATCATATAAAATACAAGAGGTAATTAAAACAGGACAATTAATACTTGTTCAAGTGGTTAAAGAAGAAAGAGGCAACAAAGGAGCTGCTCTTACTTCATATATTTCATTAGCAGGCAAATATACAGTACTAATGCCAAATTCAACGAAAACAAAGGGGATCTCAAGAAAGATATCTACTTCTGATGACAGAAATAAATTAAAACAAATAATTGATGAATTGAATGTGCCTTTGGAGATGGGCTTAATTATAAGAACAGCAGGTTTAAATAAGACAAAAAATGAAATAAAAAAAGATTACTCTACATTAAATAAACTATGGGTCGAAATTGTAACTGAAACAAAAAAAGCTATTGCTCCTGCATTGATACACGAGGAAGGAAATTTGCTAAGAAGAGTGCTTCGAGATGTATATACAAAAGAGATGAAAGATATTTTAGTAGAAGGCAAGGAGTCTTATAAGGAAACAAAAAAATACATGTCACAGCTTCTGCCATCTTGCTCTAAATTTGTAAAACAATATAAAAATAAAGAACCGATATTCAGCAAATATAAGGTTGAAAACGAAATAATAAAAATGTTTAGCCCAGAAGTTAAACTAAGATCTGGCGGCTACTTAGTGATTAATCCTACTGAAGCATTAGTTGCAATTGATGTTAATTCTGGTGGAGCGACAAAAGAAAGGAACGTTGAAAAGACTGCTTTGAAAACCAATCTCGAGGCTGCTGTTGAGATTGCTAAACAAATTAAAATTCGAGATTTGTCAGGACTAATAGTAATAGATTTTATTGATATGTATGAGATGAGGAATAATAGACAAGTAGAGAAGAAAGTTAAGGAGCTTGTAAGAAGAGATAGAGCGAGAACACAAGTTTCAAGAATTAGTCAGTTTGGGCTCTTAGAAATGTCAAGGCAGAGATTAAGGCAGAGTTTTATTGAATGGAGAACTGAATTAAGCCAACATTCAAGTGCACTAAAATTACTATATTTAGTTAAAGAGAAAATAAATAATAAGAAATTCAAAGCCTTATCCATGAACATAAACCCGTATATGAAAAAATATTTAGCTGATAATTTCAATGAAGAAATAAAGAAAATTGAATATGACAC
>CACKXV010000038.1 GCA_902604225.1 uncultured Pelagibacteraceae bacterium
TTTCAATCTCGCGCATTTGTTGCTCTAGATAGATTGATACTTGACGTGATTGCTCAATAAGATTTTCTTCTTTAATAACTTTCAGATTTTCAAGACTTACAGCGCACGCTACTGGATGACCTGAGTATGTATAGCCGTGATAAAACTCCCCACCTTCATTGATAATTGTATCGCTAACACGGTCTCCAATCATGATACCTGATAGTGGTATGTAGCCTGAAGTTATGCCTTTGGCCATTGTGATGATATCGGGTTTGATATTATACGTGTCAGATCCGAACCAATTGCCTGTTCTTCCAAATCCACAAATAACTTCATCAACTACAAGAAGAATATCATACTGATTACATATCTCTTGAACTCTAGGCCAGTAAGAGTCTGGAGGAATGATTACACCCCCAGCGCCTTGAATTGGCTCACCAATAAATGCTGCTACATTATCAGCACCTATTTCATTGATCTTTTCTTCAATTTTATTTGCTGCAAAAATTCCAAAATCTTCATGGGACATCTCGTTTCCGTATTTATACCAATAAGGTGGCAAGACATGTTCAAAACCTGGCATCATATCACCTTGCGCATGCATTGCAGTCATCCCACCAAGGCTCATGCCTGTCATTGTACTTCCATGATAAGCAAACTCTCTGCTTATAAAAGTTTTCTTATGTGGCTTGCCTTTTAGGTCCCAATATCTTCTCACCATTCTTACAACTGTGTCATTGGCTTCTGAACCACTTGATGAAAAGAATGCATGATTTAAGTCATGAGGACTTAACTCCGCTAATTCTCTTGCTAGCTCGATTGATGGTGGCGTCGCAGTTTTAAAAAAAGAATTATAATATGGAAGCTCTTGCATTTGCTTATAAGCAACTTCAGCAAGATTCTTTCGGCCATAGCCTACATTGACACACCACAGCCCGGACATTGCATCCAATAGCTGCTTATCGTCAGATGTAGTCAGGTGTACACCGTCTGCCTTTGTTACAATGATACTTCCCTCTTCAGCAAGTGACTTGTAGTCAGTAAAGGGATGGAGGTGGTGTTTGGTATCAATCTCCTGCCATTGTTTAGTAGTTCTGTTTAGATAAGCCATAATTTTTATTTAAATGCCTGAATACCTGTTAAATTTCTTCCCATTATCAATGTGTGAACATCGTGTGTTCCTTCATAAGTTTTCACAGTTTCTAAGTTAACCATATGTCTCA
Source organism: uncultured Pelagibacteraceae bacterium (assembly GCA_902604225.1). GTDB lineage: Bacteria > Pseudomonadota > Alphaproteobacteria > Pelagibacterales > AG-422-B15 > CACNXQ01. The sequence goes on from CACKXV010000038.1 coordinate 1,206, forward strand.
TAACATGATACTCATCTGAAATACCGTTGCCACCCAAAATATCTCTGGCGTTACGACATATTTCTAAACTTTTAGAAACATTGTTTCTTTTGATTAAGCTTACCATATTGCTGTCAGATTGTCCTTTATCCATAAGGCGTCCGACTCTTAATGCGGCCTCCAACCCTAACGCAATTTCCGTTTGCATATCTACTAATTTAGATTGAACTAACTGTGTCCCCGCAATGGGCTTTCCAAACATTTTTCTATCTAGAGCATATTGTCTTGCGGTTGCCAGACAAAATTCAGCTGCTCCAATTGCACCCCATGAAATTCCATAACGAGCACTATTCAAACATTGAAAAGGTCCACTTAAACCTGTTGTTTTAGCTAAAATTTTATCTTCAGGGCAAAATACATTTTCCATAATTACTTGTCCTGTTGCCGATGCCCTTAGCGATAATTTTCCTTCTATCTTCGGAGTTGAGAGTCCTTTTGACTCCCTATCAACGATGAAACCTCTAATTACATTTTCTTCATCCTTAGCCCAAATAATTATCACATCTGCATAAGGCGCATTACTGATCCATGTCTTTGTTCCATTCAGTTCATATCCACCTTTTACTTTTACTGCTTTGGTTTTCATGGCGCCTGGATCACTACCAGCATCTGGTTCGGTTAATCCAAAACTACCTATCAATTCTCCTTTTGCTAGTTTCGGTAGATAATGTTCTTTTTGTTTATCGCTTCCAAATTTATGTATAGGGTACATTACCAAGCTAGTTTGCACTGACATGATAGATCGATATGCGCTATCGATTTTTTCTATCTCACGAGTAATTAGTCCATAGGAAACATAATTACTCCCCGCACATCCATAGCCATCTAAGTACGATCCGAGAAGACCTAGTTCTCCCATTTCAGTAAAGATTTCCCTACTAAAATTCTCATTTCTATTGTCATCAATTATTCTCGGGAGCAATTTTTCTTTACAATATGCTCGCACTGTTGATTGCAATATTTTTTCTTCAGCTGAAAGCTGATCATCTAAAT
>CACKXV010000039.1 GCA_902604225.1 uncultured Pelagibacteraceae bacterium
TGTAAGCGCTGTCGATTCAATATTAAATTCACCTCGCTCAAACAGTATGCGAACTATCAGTTCTGGCAGAATATAAATACCAACAGCTGCAGGAAGTGATAATAATACGGCAAATTTAGTAGTCTCCTCGATTGTATTATAAACCTCAGTTTTTGAATTCTTCTGAATTTTTTTTGAAATTGATGGCAGCAACGCAATTCCAAGTGCAATTCCAATCAATGCTAGAGGTAATTGATATATTCTATCTGCATAATATAAATACGAAATTGCACCAGTTTCATATGAAGCAATTATAGTTCCTATAAAAATATTTATCTGAAGCAGGCCTGAGGAAAAAAAACTTGTAGAAAATAAACTAAGGAAACGTTTTGTGTTTGTTGTAATTAGTGGAGAAAAATAAGTTATCTCTATTTTATTATTTTTAAGTGAAGCTATTAAAAAAATTATTTGAATTATACCTCCAGTAATTACAGACCACGATAAAAAAAGTAAAAAATTATTACTCGTTACATAAGCATATAGTATTCCCAATATCATGAAGAGATTTAAAATTATTGGAAGCGAAGCTGACAAGGCAAATTTATTATTTGCATTGAGAATAGATGAATAAATTGATCCAATACTAATTATAACAAGAAAAGGAAATATGATTCTTGATGTATTAATTAGTTCGTCCAGCTTTTCATCGTTCAAGGCAAAACCTGGTGCCAAGAATAAAATAAAAGTCGGCATGAATATCTCAATAATAATGACAATAATGACTGTTATGATTGTAAAAATAACAATGATATTTCCAGCAAATTTTTTTGCATCTTCCAAAAACTTTTCACTTATCAACTTTGAGTAAACTGGTACGAATGCAGAATTTACTGCCCCTTCTGAAAATATTCTGCGAAATGTATTTGGAAAACGAAAGGCAACAAAAAAAATATCTGCAAATATGCCTGTACCCAAAAAATTTGCAATCAAGATATCTCTTAAGAATCCAAATACTCGACTTACAAATGTAAAAAAAGAATAGATAAATGATGATCTTATTACATTCATATAATTGTTGTTTATTAATCTATTTTCATCTAAATATCGTCAAAATTAAGTATACATTCCCATTTTATAGTTTTTGAATTTGAAACGCAGATAAAAACCTATATAAATGGCCAAAAAGGGATTTATGAAGAAAAAGGATAGAGCAGAGCATTTTAGTGAGAAGGAAGCTTTAGTTTTTCATGCTCAGGGAAAACCAGGAAAGATTGAAATTAAAGCAACCAAACCACTTGAGACACAAAGGGACTTGTCTCTAGCTTATTCACCTGGAGTTGCGGCACCAGTTAATGCAATTGCAGAGGACACCAGTGCAGTCTATGACTATACAAGTAAGGGCAACATAGTTGCCGTAGTATCAAATGGAACTGCTATACTTGGCCTTGGTAATTTAGGTGCACATGCCTCAAAACCAGTGATGGAAGGTAAATCTGTTTTGTTTAAAAGGTTTTCTGACATTGACTCAATTGATCTTGAAATTGATACGGAAAATGCTGACGAGTTTATTAATTCTGTTAAATATTTAGGCCCATCTTTTGGAGGAATAAATTTAGAAGATATCAAAGCACCTGAGTGTTTCATTATTGAAGACACATTAAGAGAACTAATGGATATCCCGATATTTCATGATGACCAGCATGGAACTGCTATAATATCTACAGCTGCCCTTCTAAATGCATTGGATCTTAGTGGGAAAAAAATAAGTGATGCAAAAATTGTTGTTAACGGTGCAGGTGCAGCTGGCATAGCATGTTTAGAACTTCTCAAAGCAATGGGAATGCCTAACAATAATGCAATACTTTGCGATACAAAAGGCGTTATTCACTCTGAAAGAAAAGAAAACATGAACCAATGGAAATCTGCTCATGCAATAAAAACTGATTGTAGAACATTAGAGGATGCGCTGGTTGGTGCAGATATTTTTTTTGGTTTATCAGTTGGGAATATAATCAGTCAAGAAATGACCTTATCAATGGCTGATAACCCGATTATTTTTGCTATGGCAAACCCTGAGCCTGAAATTACTCCCGAAAACGTGAAAGAATGTAGATCTGATGCAATAATTGCAACAGGAAGATCCGACTACCCTAATCAGGTAAATAATGTTTTA
>CACKXV010000040.1 GCA_902604225.1 uncultured Pelagibacteraceae bacterium
AAGTAAAAACGATCCCATGGAAGCTGCTTGTCCAAAACATAGAGTTGAAACAGGTGATTGAATAAATTGCATTGTATCATAAATTGCTAAACCATCGCTAACAACGCCACCAGGTGAGTTTATGTATAAAGATATTTCTTTCTCAGGATTTTCTGACTCTAAAAATAAAAGCTGAGCAGATACTAATGATGCCATACTGTCATTTACTGGACAAACATAATAGACTTAGATTATTGTAAGGCGCACAATATTTCGGTTTGCAACCTGCGCAATTATGCATCTGTGTCTGTAGCTGAACATGTTTTAACACTTATGCTTACTTTGTCTAAAAACATTAAGGGCCTAGAAAGGGATATTAATAAAAAGATTTGGCAAAAGAGAGAAGTATTCGCATTGCTTAGTAGAGAAATAAATGACCTGAACGGTAAGACACTAGGAATTATTGGCAAAGGATCTATAGGTATAAAAGTTGGTAAATTAGCAAAAGCCTTCGGAATGAAAGTTAAATTTTTTTCAGTTAGAAAATCCAAAGGAATTGAGTTTAAAAAATTTGTTTCATCGCTTGATTATATTTCAATTCACTGTCCATTAAATCGTAATACAGAGAACCTAATTACAATTAAAGAACTTAAATTAATGAAGCATAACTTGATCTTAATAAATACTGCTAGAGGCGGCATTGTTAATGAAGTGGATTTAACAAAAGCATTAAAACGAAAGATCATTGCAGGTGCTGGAATAGACGTAACAACTACTGAGCCTCCTAACCCATCACACGCTTACTATAGTATTTTAAATAAATCTAATTTTATCTGGACACCTCATACTGCATGGGCGTCACAAGAAACACTTCAAGGTGCAATAAATCAATTAATAGGAAATATAAATTCTTTTTATAAAGGTAAAAAAAGAAACATTGTTTAATCTTTCTTAATTCCAGCACATTTTTTTGAACAGTAAATAACTCGATCCCAGTTCAATCTCCATTTTTTTCTCCAGTTAAAAGGTCTATTGCATACTGGACATATTTTAGATGGTAAGTTTTCTTTTTTCATGATCTACTTATTAAATAGTATGAAATTATTTCAAGTCCATACAGGTTTCTATGATCCTAATATTTCAGACGGCTTTTATGAAGGTCATACCAATATTTTTGTTTGTGCAAAAGATGAAAAAGATGCTCGAAAAAAAGTGAAAGAAAAAAAAGAATATAAAAGATTTAAAATGCACATTGATGGCATTCAAGAAATAACTACCGTAGACAACTATAAAGTAAAGCTAACTAAGGCTTAAGCTCTAGCACATTTACCGCTCATAAATGTTCTGTAAATTTCATCAACTTCTTCATTTGTGAGCGTTGTTCTGTTAAACATTTTATCTATAATGTAGCATTTCTGATTAACAGTGATATTTTCGCTAGCTATTCCTTGTAGTATAGAATCTTCCGATAGAGTATTGTTAAACATTTTAATGCCTTTATCATTTACTGTGTCAAAAACCATGAATCTCTCATTTTGATTATTGGCATCCCAGGGCATCCATTCTGTTTCTACATTATAAGGTAAGGAGTTTGGATTCCCATCATATGCAAAATTGACCCAATATTTGCCCATTTTTGTTGCCAAATCTAAATCTGTATCTCTATTATTTTCATCATACATAACATCATTAATAGCATCAAAACTCTCACCTAGTAATCCGCCTGATTTAAATACAAAAGCTAATTCCATAGCGTGCCCAGCGCCCAATAATCTTGGAAGATCAAGGTTTAAATTAATACCTGGAATATTAATACCAATTATTTGATCAAGTCCTAAATCTCTATTTTGCTCATCCCAATCAAATCTATATGCATATACATCTGACTCTTTGTTTTGAGACGTAAAATCTGAAGGTAAATCTACAGCTCCATATTTCCATGACTCAGCCATGTACCTTGCATATATATCGTAAAATTTTGGATCTTTGGGCTTTACATATAAATCAAAAAATTCAGAGATAGGTCTTAGAAATGCAAGTGGTCTATCTACAAATTCATCATTTGCAAACATAAAAAGTTTATCCTCATCCCTTGTCGATCCAAATATCATTGGCTTGTCGTGCATTTCACCGTCACGATATACTCCGTA
>CACKXV010000041.1 GCA_902604225.1 uncultured Pelagibacteraceae bacterium
CTTGCATCGCTCAATATTGATAAATCTCTCCCTGTTCTTGCTGTATTTACGTTATCAAAAAGTGCAGACTCTAAAAGGACATTAATTGTATCAAAATTACACCCCGTACTTTCACCACCCATAATGCCTCCCAGACCTAAAACCTTTTCTTCATCTGAAATTGTGCACATACCCTTTTTTAAATTATAGGTCTTTTCATCTAAAGCTTTAAAGCTTTCACCGTCTTGAGCTGATCGAACTATAATTTTCCCTTTAACTTTATCAGCATCGTAGACATGCAATGGTCTATTTTGGTCAAACATTACATAATTAGTAATATCGACTAAAGCGGAAATAGGCCTTAAGCCAATTGACTTTAATTTTTTCTGTAGCCAGTCAGGACTTGCAACATTTTTTACATTTTTAATATAGCTTCCTGCGAATGCTGGGCATATATCATTATCTTGTATTTCAATTTTAATTGGAGACTCGAACGAACCTTTTTCTGTCTTGAACTCTCGATTCTTTAACTTCCCAACACCTGCTGCGGCTAAATCCCGTGCAACACCAAGAACGCCCAAACAGTCTTGACGGTTGGGAGTAATACCTATTTCAATTAAAATATCATTCATTCCAGACGAGTCTGCAAATGAGCTGCCAACCTCTTTATCTTGCTCTAAACTGATAATGCCGTCGTGCTCATTTGAAATTCCAAGCTCATACTCTGAACACATCATTCCATAAGACTCAACGCCACGAATCTTGGCTGCTTTTATTTTCATTTGATTTACAGGAATGACGGATCCAACAGGTGCATAAACAACTTTCATCCCTTTTGTAACATTGGGAGCTCCGCATACTACATCAACTTTTTCTCTACCGATATCTACTTTGCATAATTTTAGTTTATCTGCATTAGGGTGTTTTTCTTCTTCCAAAACCTGGCCAACAATAAAGTCTCTATAGGCTAGGCCTGTATCTTGAACACTCTCGACCTCCAATCCAATTGCAGTTAATTTATCAACTACTTCGTTATATTGATGCTCTGTTTCTAGATGTTCTTTTAGCCATGAGTAAGTGAACTTCATTAGCTTAAGTCCCTGATGAGAGAAGGAAAGTTCAGTGGAGAAAAGCCATAATGCTTATTCCATCTTAAATCGCACTCAAAAAAAGTTCTTAAATCACTTATACCGTACTTAAGCATTGCAAGGCGTTCTATGCCCATGCCAAAGGCATACCCTTGAAAACTACTTGGATCAATATTTACATTTTGTAGAACTTTTGGGTGCACCATCCCGCAGCCCAATATTTCTAGCCAGTCATCACCTTCACCAATAACTAATTGATTTCCTTTTTTTGTATAACCTATATCAACTTCTGCTGACGGTTCTGTGAATGGAAAATGACTTGGTCGAAATCTCATTTTAAGTTTATCTGTTTCAAAAAAAGTTTTAAGAAATATTTCAAGACATCCCTTGAGATGACTCATATTGCTTTCTTGATCGATTACTAATCCTTCAACTTGATGAAACATTGGAGAATGTGTTTGGTCATTATCGCACCTAAATGTTTTCCCAGGAGCAATCAGTCTAATAGGAGGTTTATGCGCAAGCATGCTCCTGATTTGTACAGGTGATGTATGCGTTCTTAATACATTCTGCATATTGTCTGTTTGCGTTTCTACATAAAATGTATCATGCATTTGCCTTGCCGGATGATGCTCTGATGTATTTAGCGCAGTGAAATTATTATAGTCCGTTTCGACTTCTGGTCCCTCTGCAACATAAAAATCTAAGTCGCCAAATATTGTGACTACTTCCTCAATGACTTGAGTTATAGGGTGAATTGATCCGAAAGAACTTGATACTGGTAATGTTACATCGAGTGTCTCAGAGGATAGTTTTTCATTTAAATTCCTATCGTTTAGTTCTTCTGTCTTTTCTTCTATAAGACTCAATATTTTATTTTTAAGAGTATTTAGTATTTCAGCTTGTTTTTTTCTATCCTCGCCTGAGAGGTTAGAAAGCTCCTTCATTAAAAGAGAGATCTCTCCTTTTTTACCAAGATAT